>DASTZM010000728.1:0-7904 GCA_035764305.1 Chloroflexota bacterium
GCGGCGCCGACGGCATATGGGAGAACGCGGCGGCCTTCGGCGGGCGCTGCTACTGCCCCGCCTGCCGCAAGGGCTTCGCCGAACAGACCGGCTTCGGCCACATCCCCCGCGAAGAAAACTGGGACGACCCCGTCTGGCGCCGTTACGTCCTCTGGCGCTACGAGTGCGGCCGGGAGCACACCGTGCGCCTGCGGGACTCGGTCAAGCGCCACGGCGAGGATCGCGGCTACTGCGGCGAGTTTTTCAGCTACCTCGAGCCCGGCTCGCGCGAGAACGCCGAAGACGTCGACGCCATCCGCGACCTCTGGGACTACCAGATGGCGTGCATCTTCCCTCTCACACGCGCCTCGCTGCGCTCCCCCCTCTCACCCGTCCCCGTCTGGCGCGCTGAGGAGCAGATGAAATACCTCCGCGCCACCGGCGGCGGCAACTGGACCGGACCGGATACCGCAGGCGACGGCGCCACACGCGGCCCGGCCCAGACGCCCGTGATGCTGTACGGCCACTTCGACAACCAGAGCCGCTACACCACCCCCGCGCCGGAGGAGATGGCGCTCTGGCTCGCCGGGATGGCGGCGCAGGGCGGATCGCCGTGGGACTGCTCGTTCGTCGGCGTGCCGCCGGCGCGCTGGTGGGACCGGCGTCACCAGGACACGCACGAGCGCTTCTACGCCTTCCTGGCCGAGCACGAGGCCGACTTCGCCGGTCTCCAATCGTTCGCCGAGATAGGCCTCCTTCACTCGCACCGCACCCAGGACCGCTTCGCCAGCGGCGACCCCGCCCGCGACTCCTACATCACCCACGTGCGCGGCTGGATGCTCGCCCTCTTCGCCTCCCACCGCCAGTGGGACATCCTGCCGCCCTCGTCGCTCGCCGCCGAGACGCTCGCCCGCTACCGCGCGCTGGTCCTGCCCAACGTCGCCTGCCTCTCCGACGAAGACGCCGCGCTGCTGCGCCGCTACGTCGAAGCCGGCGGCGCGCTGCTCGCGACGTTCGAGACCGGCTGCTACGCCGCCGATGGCGCGCGCCGCGAGCGCGGCGCGCTCGACGATCTGCTCGGCGTCGAGTCGCTCGGCGTCCGCGCCCGCGGCCCGCTCCCCTACAGCTACGCCCGCCTGCGCCGCGCCGGCGACCCGGACACCCATGCGCTCCTGGACGGCTTCGACGACACCGAAGTGCTGACCAACGAGGGCCACGTGCGCCCCGTCCGCGCGGCGCCCGGGACCGGCGTCCACGCCACGCTCGTCCCCGAGATCTTTCCACAGCCGCCCGACCTCAGCTACCCCGCGCTCTGGGACAACGACGCACCGCTCGTCACGTCCCGCCGCTGCGGTGCCGGGCGCGTCGTCTACTTCGCCGGACAGACCGACCGGCTGAACCTCACTTCCGGCCACCCCGACCACGGCCGGCTGCTGCACAACGCGCTCGCCTGGGCGCTGGCGGATACCCCCGCGCCGTTGCTGGAGACCGACGCCCCCGCCGACGTGCACGTCACACTGCTGCGCCAGGTTTCCACCGGCCGGCTGTACGCCCACCTGGTGAACTATTCCGGCGCCCGCGGCCGGCCCGTGATCCCACCCCATCCCGCCGGCGAGATCGGTCTCTCCATCGACAGTCGCCTCACCGCCCAGACGGGGGACGCGACGCTGCTCGTCGCCGGGGCCACGCTGCCCGTCCGCCGCGAGGGCGGCCGCGTGCGCGTCACGGTCCCGCGCCTCGACCGCTACGAGGTCGTCCGTTTCTGAGTTTCGCCATACGAACGGCGTAGCCGACAGCCGCTGGACGAGACTCACATTCGCGGTACGTCCGTCAGAGCGGCAGCTTCACCGGGCGTCCGCCCTCGGCCGCCGAGCGGTCGGCCGCCAGGCAAACCTCGTGCGTCTTCGCCGCGTCCTCCAGGTTGCAGTGGGACTCGACGTCCGTCCGAATGCACTCGACGAAGTGGTCGACCAGCGCGCCGAACGGGAAGAACGAGACGTCGGGGCTCCCCAGCGCCAGCGTGGGGATCGTCGCCCAGTCGGTCTGCCCGGGCAGCTTTTCCGTCGAGTAGAGGCGTCCGTCGCGGAACGCGCCCTTCGTGCCGTGCAGTTGCACCGGGAAGGTGTAGGGGATCGGCACCTCGAAGCTCGACGTGAGCACGGCCACGCCGCCGGCGGCGAGCTTCATCGTCGTGGCGATCGTCGGCGCGTACTCCCACGCCGTCTCGTGCCCGCGCGCCTCGAAGGCGCACACCTCCGACACGTCGCCGGCGAACCAGCGCAGCGCGTCCACCGCGTGGCAGCCGGCGAAGAGCAGGTTGCTCCCGCCCCGCGCCCTGGTGCGCGCCCACTCGAAGCCGCTGTACCACGGTCCGATCTGCGAGTAGTAGCCCGTCTCGGCCAGGAAGACATCGCCCAGCGCGCCGTCGGCGATCAGCGCCTTGATCGTCCGGAAGTAGGGGTGCCAGCGCAGCACGAATCCCGTCACCGTCTTCACCCGCGCCCGCCGCACCGCCTCGCGCATCGCGCGCAGGCTCTCCACGTCCATCGCCACCGGCTTCTCGATCACGATGTGCTTGCCCGCCTGCGCCGCGGCGATCGTCTCCGCCGGGTGCCGCTCGTTCGGTGTGCAGATCGCAACGATATCCACGTCGTCGCGCCGCAGCACGCGCTCGTAGTCGGTCTCCACGTCCGCGCGCACGCCGGCTTCGGCCAGCCGGGCGCGCACGCTCTCCTCCCGGCGGCTGCTCACGACCCGGACCCGCACGTCCGGGTTGCGCGAGAACGCCTTGAGGTACTCGGCTGCGACCCACCCGGCGCCGTGGATGGCCACCCCCAGCGGGCGGTCCGCGGCCCTCTCCGCCGCTCCCACTACAACGGTTCTCTGTGGTCGGAGACGGGCGCGGCCCCCGCCGCGCGTGGCCGGGCATCGGGCGCGGCGGCGAGCGCCTCGTCCAGTGCCACGTCGCGCAGCAGCCCTCGTAGGTACTCGATGTCGTCGCGGCTGGACACGCTCGGATCGCCGCTGCCGGACCATTCCAGGCCGTACGGGCCATCAAACCCAGCGCGTACCAGCGCCGAGACGATGGCGTAGTAGTCCAGCTCGCCCTCTCTGAGCGTGAAGTCGTAGTCCACGCCCACGTCCATGTAGCTGACGCGGCGCGCGTTCTTGAAGTGCACGAAGGCGATCCGGTCGCCCAGAATCGAGACCGCCTCGACCGGGTGCTCGCTGCGCCGCACGCCCCACATGTTGCCGGGGTCCAGGTTGGCGCGCACCGCCGGCGACCCGATCGCGTCCAGCAGGCGCACCGCGCTCGCCGCCGTGTCGTGGATCGTGTTCATATGCACCTCGAGCGTAATCGTGACGCCGGCGCGCTCGGCCGCCGGCCCCAACACGCGGTACGCGTCGATCGCGCGCTCGTAGTGCACCTCCGTCGCGGCCTCTGAGCCGTTCTTCGACCAGTCCTTCCGGTCGACGATCAGCGATCCCGCGTAGCCGTTGATCAGCTCCACGCCGTACTCCGGGCAGCGCTCGATCACCTCGAGCAGCCGCCCCACCCGCACCCGGCGCTCCTCCGCATCGTCGCCGATCACGTTGCCACTCAGGTTGAGTACAGGCGCGCCGACGCCGATCTCGCGGCCCAGTCGCTGCGCCTCCGCGAGTGTCTCCTCGATCGTGTCCAGCTTGAAGTGGCCCGACCAGATCTCCACCCCGTCGTAGCCGTAGTCGCGCGCCCGGCGCATCGCGCGCTCGAGCGAGTACTTCCGGTAGTTGAAGCTGTTCAGATAGATCTTTGGCATCGGTGCTCTCTACTCCGCTACGGCGTCGAAGTCTACGCCGCGCCCTGCCCCTGGAAACACGCGCCGACCCGTAGTACAGTGGTTTCGGGCGCCCGGGATGCGCCCGAGGAGGAATCGCATGGCACGCACACCGTCGCCGGTATTCCCCGTATCGCCGGTCACACGCCGGGCGTTCCTGGGCGGGTCGCTGAGCGTCACCGGCTCGCTCGCGCTCCTCGCCGCATGCGGTGGTCCGAGCTCGGAGCCCGCCGCCGGGAGCCGGGGGGCCAGCCAGTCGCTCAAGGACCAGAAGGTGACCTTCCTGCACTGGTGGACCGACAGCCTCGGCCCCGGCAACAACGACTTCATGGCCTGGGCCGCCGATACGTTCAAGCAGCGCACCGGCGCCACCGTCGAGCTCGTCGACGGTCCCACCGGCGGCGGGATGAATCAGAAGCTCGTCACCATGATCACCGGCGGCCTCCCGCCCGACGGCACCTTCTGCTCCATCGTCTTCGGGCGCGACAACTACGACGCCGGCATGCTCAGGAACCTCACGCCGTACGTCGCCAAGTCCCCGGACATCGGCGACAAGGAGTTCTTCGACAGTTCCAAGAAGTTCCGGTCGAAGGGGAACGAGACCTTCGGCATCCCCGTCATGGGCCCCGAGTCGCTGACCTTCACGATCAACCAGGGGCTGTTCAAGGCCGAGGGCTTCGACCCCAAAGGCGCCAACCTCAAGACGTGGGCCGACCTCGTGCGCGTCGCGCAGCGCCTGACCAAGGGCAGCGGCGACGCCTACCAGCAGATCGGCCTGCTCTCGTCCAGCCTCACGCTGCCCTGGCTCGCGGCCTGGCTCTACAGCGATGGCGCTTCCCTGACCACTCCCGACGACTCCAAGTACCTGCTGGACACACCGGCCACACGCGACGCGGTCCAGAACTCGGCGGACTTGGTGCTCAAGCACCGGCTGGGACCCAAGCTCGACGCGCCCGACCGCCCGAAGAACGCGCGCGAGGCGCTGATCGCCGGCCAGGTGGCCATGATCTACGACTCGTCCTCTATCCGCCTGCTCAACGCGCCGCCCGACTTCCGCTTCGCAATCGTGCCCGTGCCGAAGGGACCGCGCGGCCCCGGGCTCGCCTCCGCCACCTGGACCAACTTCGTGTCGGTCCCCAAGGACTCGAAGAGCCCCGACGCCGGCGTCGAGTGGACGCGCTTCTTCACCGGCATGGACGCCCAGCTCGAGAAGCTCAAGCGCCTCACCAGCCAGAGCCCGCGCGTCAAGCTCTACGACTCGCCGGAATGGAAGAAGGCCGTGGAGAAGGAGCCCAACCTCGCCAGCATCCCCGAGGTCGCGCGCCTGCCCGGCGCCTACCCCTACCTCCGCTACAACCGCGTCAGCGCCGAGGTCCACCCCATCTTCAACGACATCCTCGCCGGCAAGCTCGGCGTGAACCAGGGGCTGGCCGACGCCCAGAAGAAGGCCGACCAGGTCATGAGCGAGCCCGTCCGCGTGCAGTGACGTCGCCGGACCTCGCGTCCAGCACCCTGAACTGCTCCACTCGCGAATACTCCCCGGACGTCTACCAATCGCCGAGTCGGGCCCGGGACAGATCACTAGCGTCGTGGGCGTGCTCAACCAGCTGGGCGTCGAAGGCTGGGAGCTGACCGGGGTGAGCAACACCCACAGCACGCTGATCTACCGCATGCTGCTCACGCGGCGCGCCAGCCGCGCCGCTACCGGCCCGCCGCGGCAGCATCCTTGAGGATCTGGTCGATCGCCTGCTTCGCCGCGCGCATCGCGTCGGTGGCCGACTTGGTTCCCTCCAGCGCCGGCGCCAGCTGCTGGTCGAACGTCGTGCGCACCTGGTTCCAGCGCCGCGTCACCGCGAACGACCGCGCCTGGCGCAGCACGTCCCGCCACGTCTTGCCGTAGTTTGCCGGCATCCCGGCGCCGGAGAAGATGTCCGACTCGGTCACCTTGATGTACGCCGGGATGACCAGCCCCTTCGACGCGTACAGCTTGGACGCCTCCTCGCCCGCCAGCCACTTCACCAGCTCCCACCCCGCCTTCGGCTGCTTGCTCGCGCGCGTGATCCCGTGCGCCGACGACGCCTGCGCGTACGCCTTCTGCTTGTTCCTCGGCGGCGCCACCGCGTCCCACTGGAACGCGTTCGCCTTCTGCAGATCCAGCGCAAACGACTGGTTCGTCGTGTTCGTCGCCATCCGCCCCGCGATCATGAACTGCCCCTGGCTCAGCTGGCCGAACTCACTCGGGCGCGGCGAAACCTCGTGCTTGAGGCGCATGTCCACGATGAACTGCGCCGCCTCCAGTGCCGGCGGCTGGTCCAGCAGCGACTGCGTGCGCTCCTTGTTCATGATCTCGCCGCCGTTCTGCCAGATCATCTGGAACAGGTTGAAGTTCCCGCCCGAGGCGAACGTGCCGTAGATCTTTCCGTTCGGCCCTTCCTTCGTGAGGCGCTTCGCCCCGTCCAGCCATTCTGCCCACGTCGTCTCCGCCGTGAACTCCTTCACGCCGTTCTCCGCGAACAGCTGCTTGTTGAAGAACATCACCAGCGACGACGTCTCGCGCGGTAGCGCGATCAGCTGGCTCTCCCACCGGAAGTCGTCCACCGGCCCCTTGTAGAAGGCGCCCAGGTCGAACCCCTTCTCCTTCGTATAGGGCGTCAGGTCCACCAGGATCTTCTGGTCGGCGAAGTCGATCGTCGACGCCGAGTGCACCCAGAACGTGTCCGGCGGCGTCCCCCCCGCCAGCAGCGCCGTGATCTTCTCCGCGATCAGGTCGGCGCCGCCCGTGCCCGCCCAGTTGACGTCCACCTTGATCGCCGGATTGCGGTCCTGGAAGTCCTTGATCAGCGTGCGGTAGATCTCCTCCTCCCCCGCCGAGCCGCGCCCCAGGTACTGGATCGTCACCGGGCCGCTCGGCTTCCCACTGGCGCCGGCGCCGGTCCCCTCCGACCCTCCGCATGCGCCCACGGCCAGTGCGGCCCCAAAGACACCGGAGGCACGCAGCACGCTGCGCCGAGTCACGTTGGTCATACCTGACCTCCTGTTCACAGTCTATGACAGCGTGGCCCACGCGTGGCGTGTACCATGCGCTCCAGATTAGGCGCTCGACCACGAGCCGCTTGCTGGGCTATTTCGAATAACGCGCTCCCGGAGGGACAAGCTGTGTCCGAGAACGTGACGCACGTGGCGGTGTGCGACGACGTGGTGCGCCTGGCGGCGCGCCATCCGGCGGTGCCGCCGGAGTTCAACCAGGCGCTCGAACGCCACCTCGATCTCGCGCGCCTCGGCGCCGCGACGCGCAGCGCCGACCGCTGGTCAGCCGAGCTGATCGCCTGGGCACGCGACAACTGGCCAGGCATCACCAACGGCCATGCGGACGACGGTGAGGCAGCGCGTGAGGCAGCGCGTGAGGCATGGGAGGGCAAGAAGAACGCGTCCGACCCGGTCAAGAAGCTCGCCTTCGTGCTCGGCGCGCTGACCCACCGCGCGGCCGATCGCCTCATGAAGCCCATCCTCCACCACGCCACCGAGCAGCACGGGCCCGGCGCGAGCAAGGACGCCACGATCCACTGTGACGTCTTCGTCTTCCACGAGATCTACGCCAGCGGCGCCGGCGGGAACGAGCCGGCCGTCGACGGCTCGGCGCTCCCCACCGCCCTCGTGAACCCCTACCAGCGCGGTGTCTTCCAGGCCCCCACCGGCCCCCGCGAGCGCGACGCGCTCAAGCGCCAGATCGAAGACTACTTCCGCGTGGTCTGGCAGCGCGCGCTGATCAGTATGCACACCTTCTCCCCCCAGCGCGACGACGTGCACGGCTGGCTCGACCGGCTCTTCGCCACCCTCCAGGACTTCTACATCGACCTCGACCACTACGAGCGCGTCATCACCCACCCCGACCCGGCGAAGTTCAAGGCGTATCTCGAGGACACCCGCTTCTACGAGCGCACCGATCCGATCATCGTCGCCGCGCGCGGCCTCCAGCGCGGCCAGGACGTCCCGCCGGCGCAGGTCGAGGCGGCGTTCGCCGCCACGGGTGAGCGGTCAAGCCGGTACGCCCGCGCGCTCCAGAAAGGGCTGGGCTACGTGCTCGCCGGCGGCCGGCTGTGGCGGCGC
>DASTZM010000729.1:0-3716 GCA_035764305.1 Chloroflexota bacterium
GACGTCATCGAGGAGACGTTAATGATGACGCCGCTCGGCTTGCCGTCCGAGCGCGACGCCATCGCCTGGCCAAAGATCAGGCTGGGGCGCACCGTGCCCACCAGGTTCAGCTCGAGCACCTGCGCGAAGGCCGGGATCTCCAGATCGAAGATCGTCTTGTCGTCGGGGATTGTCGCGGCAGGGACGTTGCCGCCGGCGGCGTTAATCAGGATGTCGACCCGGCTCCAGCGGTCGAGTAATCTGTCGCGCGCGTCAGTCAGCTGCTGCGCGTCGCCCACATCGGCGGGCAGCGCCATCGCTTCGGGACCCAGCGCGCTCAGCTCCATCGCCACCGCCTCGGCCTGCGCTGCGCGCCGTCCCATGACGGCGACGCGCGCTCCCGCGCGTGCGAGGCCGCGCGCCATCTCGCCGCCCAGCACGCCCGTGCCGCCGGTCACGACGGCCACCTTCCCGTCGAGCGCGTAGAGCGAGCGGAGGAAGTCCGGCTCAGTCACCCGCGGCCACCGGCTCCAGCTCGCGCGCGGCTGCCGTAGAGGCGAGCTTGGGGAGTCCCAGGTCCGTCAGGTTGCCGTCGCCGTCGAAGGGGGCATCGTCGGGACCGGCGACGATCTCGAGGCGCTGGTCGCGGCGCACGTCCTCCAGGAGCGACTCCGAGACGGCGAACTCGTCGAGGCGCAGCGTGTTGGCGATGCGTACCAGGCGCGGTTCGCGTCCCACCGCGTTGCACGTCAGCAGCGCGGCGGCGAGCGCCAGCCGGTCGCTGGGCAGGGTCATCGGGATCGCCACCGGCCCGACGACGGTCGACGTGAGGCCATTCGGATATGTGCTGCCCAGGTCCATCTTCTGGAGCGCGCGCACGGTTGTGAAGTGCGCCGTGCCGATGCCGTTGGCGTTGCCGTCGGTCTCGTCGGTCAGGTCAAGCACGACGTGCTTGGCGACGCGCGGCCCGCCGGTGGCGAACTCGGTCGGGTAGCGCCCCGTGATATTGGGATCGGCGCCATCGCCGCTGACGTTCTTGCCGATCTGGTCGATCACCAGCACGTCGATCTCGTCGAACGGCAGGCTAGGCATCATCGCCTTCGCCTCGTCCAGCAGCGCCGGCTCGTCGGCCAGGATGCGTCCGGCGGGGACGGCGACGATCTTGAACGGCTCGTCGTGCGCGTTCTCGAGCGTGGCGATCCCGAAGCGGATGGACGACTTCTCCAGCGCGACGCGCGCCAGCGCCGGCACGCGGCGCGCCATGTCGCCAAACCCCGCCGCGTGGCACGCCGCCGCCCCCGACTGCTTGCCCAGGCCGATGGCGATCATCTTGGCCAGCCCCGACTCGTACGTGCCGCGGAAGGCGGTGTGCGGCTTCACGCGCGCGATGAAGACGATGCCGTCGGCGGCGAGCGCGTGCTTGTCGAGCTTGACCGAGATGCCGTCCTCGGTGCGCCCCACCTCCACTGTGGTCATGTCCGACATGATTGGGCAGCCGACGCGCTCTTCGGTTACGCCCAGGTGCGCCAGCACCTCACGCTGCCCGTCCGCGCTCGCGCCGCCGTGCGACCCCATTGCCGGCACGACGAACGGCTGGGCGCCGATGGCCTTCAGCTCGCGCACCAGCGACGCGGTCATCTCGGCCAGCTTGGCGACGCCGCGGCTGCCGACCCCGATGGCGATCCGCTCCCCCGGCTTGACCAGCGCGCGGATGTCAGGCCGGCGCAGCTCCTCGGTCACGTGCCGCTCCACGTCGCGGATTGCAGGGGCGGTCTGCAGCGAGTAGCGTATGCGCGCCAGGCGCGGGATCGGCACGCCGTCCAGCAGCTGGTGCAGCAGGCGGTCGGGGATGTCGATCGTGACGCGCATGATTGGGCTCCCTGGTCCGCCTATATCGTACTCCGGATCTGGGCGAAGAGCTCCATCCTCTCCCGCTCACGCGGCGGGCGCGCTGCCCCACTTCTTGGACGCCTGCCCAGTTCGGCTCGCCGTCCGCGGAGTGGGGCTGTCGCTATCCTTTGAACGTCTCGGACGCGGTCTTCATGGCCAGCTCCATCGCCGTCTGGAGCTCCTTGAGCGCCTGGTCCACGGTCGCCTCGCCCTTGACGGCGCGCTGGATGTGCTCCTTCACCACGGGCTCGAGCTCGATCCATTGCGCGTGGTACGGCACGCCGTCGCCGTAGGCCTTCTGGGAGTCCACGTAGACCTGGAAGGTCTCGAAGGGCGCCAGCGTCTTCTGAAAGGCGGCTTCAGTGGACTTGCGCACCGGCTGGGTGTAGCCGCCGGCCATGGTGATCTCCAGGCCTTCCTTGCCGGTCATGACTTTGAGCACTTCCCAGGCGGCGTCCGGGTTGCGCACCCCCGGAGGGATGGCGGAGGCGCGGGTGGTGGAACGGGTCCGCCGGGGGCTGGTGCCTTTGGGGGGCAGCGCCGTGCCCGCGTGGTCCTTCATCCACTCCACGCGGTTGAGAAAGCCGGGCACCGAATCGCGCGTGCTCATCACCATCGCCTGCTTCTCGCCGTTCCAGTCGCTGGTCTCTCCCGGCCGCGCGATGATGTGCAGCTTCTGAATCCAGTCGACGTAGCGCTGCCACGACTTGATGTTCGCCGCGGAGTACATCTTGACCTGCGTCTTGGCTGGCGGCTGAATGCCGGCGCCGTCGATCATCGCGCCGCCGAAGGCCCACGCCAGGAGCGGCACGTGGCGAATGTCCTCGGCGAAGGGCTGGATCGCGAAGACGTTGCTGCCTTCGGGGAAGCGCTGGAGCAGGCGCCGCCCGGCGGCCTCGAAGTCGTCGTACGTGAAGTCGTTGTTCGGGTACTTGACCCCGGCGTCGTCGAAGAGCTTCTTGTTGAAGAACATCACCGACGTGCCCGTGAAGTCGGGCAGCGCGACCTGCTTGTTCTGCCAGCGCATGTTGTTGACGTACACCGGGTAGAAGTCGTCGATATTGACGGCAGCCTTGTCCCGGTTGATGAACGGGCCGAGGTCGGAGAACAGGTTGCGCGCGATCGAATCCACCACCTGCTTGTCGTTGGTGTGGAGGATGTCCGGCGGGATCCCGGCGGCGGCCATGGTCGCCGGCTTGACGATCATCTGTGCCTGCGGGATGGACTGGACCTCGAGCTGCAGGTTGGGCTGCTTCTGCTTGACGAGGTCGGCCGCCTTCTGCATCAGCATGGTCTGGTCCTGGGCGAGCCAGGTGAGCATCGCCATCTGGAGCGGTTCCTTGGGCAGCTTCGCCGCGCCGGCGGTGTCAGTGCCACCCGTTTGGGCGGCGCCGCACGCTCCCAGCAGCGGCGTGAGCGCAACGGCCGCCCCGCCCACAAACGCGCGCCGGCTCACGCCCCGCTTGGTGCCTATCGTCCGCATGTGGTCAAACCCTCCTCTGTCTGTTCTGGTGCTGCGCCGGTGGCCGCGCCGGCCTGCCGGCAGAGCCACTACGTGCGTCTCGCCGGTGGGGCGATCGTGATGCCTGCTTCCTCAAAGCCCTCGCGCACCGCGCGCAGCAGCGCCGGCGTGGCCGTGTCGTAGCTGGCAATGGTGGTGCCGTCGGCGCCGCACTGCGCCGACATGAGAATCGTCTCCTTGATGAGCGCGGGCGTGGCGCGCACGCGCTGGGACAGCGCGGTGACGAAGTGCTTCTCCAGTCCCACCGCGCGCCGGACCGAGTGGTAGAAGCCGCGCTTGGCCACCATCAGCTCGGGGTCGCCCGTTTCCTCGACGTAGTCGGCGG
>DASTZM010000730.1:0-5221 GCA_035764305.1 Chloroflexota bacterium
CGCGAGATCATCGTCCGCGCCAGTGACTCGGCGCGCGCCTCGGGGGCGCACACGCTGCCCAGCACGTTCCGCACGCGGAAGCCGATCAGCGCTGCCCCGTCCCGCAGGTACACCGCGACGTCCTCATCCTTGAAGTCGGCCGGCGGCGCCGACGCGCGGTACTGGCGCGGCACCGCCGCCCGCCACGCCTCGAACGCGGCGCGCGCGTGCGCCGTCCCCGCGTACGTGTTGACCGAGGAGGTGATGTCGTCGCGACCGCCCGTACCGCCCGGTGTCGGGGCGTAGGTTGCCGAGTAGGCGCCCAGCCGGCCGAACGCGTCCTCCAGCCCGACCGTGCCGAGCGCCGGCGTCAGCTCCTCGGTCAGGTGGAAGCCGGGGACGTCCGCCGGTGCGAGGGCAAGCGTGCGCGCCGGCACCAGGGCGAGCGCGTCCGGTGCGGCCACGCGCCGCGGCGGAAGCGCTCCGCACGCCGCGAGCGGGAGCGCCGCCACCGCGAGGGCAGCGCGCCGCGTCCGTCGCTCCTGCGTGCTCGTGCGCGTCATGCGCGTCTCACTGTCCTCTACGCGGCGGCGCCCTCCAACGGTATGCCGGCGGCCTCCAAAAGTCGGCAAGAAGCGCGCCGCTTCATGAGCGTACCGCCGCGGCTGCCTCAGCGGGGCCGTCAGTCTCCGGTCGCCTCGAAGACCACCCGGATCCGCGCCAGCAGCGCCCGCAGCACGCTCGGAGGAGGCGCCCCCTCCGGGTCGCCCTCGGGGCCGTAGCGCGCGGCGCGGTACGCGCCCGTCAGCGCCGCGGCCTCCTCCGCCGCGGGGAGCGCCTGCTGCCACGTCGCCAGGTACTCGTCCGGCGTCTGCTCCCGGCGACGCGCCACCGCCCGGCCGCGCCCCAGCGCCAGCAGCTGCCGGTACGCTGCTCGCGGATCGGCTGCCTCCTCCACGGCGCCGCGCCGGCCGCTCGCCCCCAGCCGCGGCAGCGCACTCAGCGCCTCCAGCGCCCGCCGCGGGCGCAGACGCCCCAGCAGCCGCCGCACGAGCAGGCGCAGATCGTCCAGGAACAGGTCCCACGTGCCCAGCGCCTCGCGCTGCGCCGCCGGCACGCCCGTGGGCTCGTCTTCAGGCTCGCGTCGCCGCGCGGTCACCCAGTACGCGTACAGCGCCACCACGGCCACCGCCGCGCCCGCGAGCCAGGGCAGCGCCGCGAGCCACGCCGGCGCCGCCCCCGACGACCCCTGCAGTCGGCTCAGCAGCTCGTCCGCGTCCGGCTGGGACGGCGCCTCGGCCGCCTGCTCTCCGCGTGGGCGGCGCAGCGTACGCAGGGCGTAGACCAGCCACTCCACCGCGAACCCGACCAGCAGCACCGGCCAGTACAGCACCGCCAGCACGAGCTCGCCCAGGCGGCCCAGCGCGGTCAGGATCGCCGCGCGCGTGGCGGGCTCGCCCAGCGCCACCGAAGCGATCAGCCCGGCGGCGACCACCGCCGCCACCGGCGGCAGGAGTGTGCGCCGCCACGCCGCGCCAAGGCGTGCCGGCTCCCCGCGCACCGCCCCCGCCACCAGGTCGTGCCGCACCTCTTGCAGCCGCGCCAGCGAAAGCGCCGTCAGCCCTCCGCACAGAAACAGCAGGATGCACCACGTCAGCGTGGGAATCAGCTCGTGCAGCCCGCCCCCGATCAGCAGCGCGCCGCCCAGCGCGAGCGCGCCCAGTCCAAAGCTCCGCACCGTCGAGTCGTGAAGCGGCGGCGCCGCGAACGTGCGCTGCCCCCGCCACCACAGGAAGAACACCAGGGCCAGCGCGAGCGCATCCGCCGTCGCGGTCGGGCGTGTGCCGCTCAGCGCCGCCGAGATCGCCGCCAGCCACGCGCCGTCCTGACCCGCGTGTCGTGAGAGCCACACGCTTCCTACCGTCCACGCCGCGCCGAGCGCCAGGCTTGCGAACGGCAGCATCGCGGCCGGGATCCGCCGCAGCGCCTGCGCCGCGCCATACGCCGCGCCCAGCGTCAGCAGCGCCAGGATCGGCGACGCCAGGGGAGCGCCCGGAGTCAGCCGGGCGCCCAGCACCTCGCCTACCGCGCCCGCCCACCCCGCCTGCGTCAGCAGGTACGCCAGCGGCAGGCCGTACCGCTCCACGTCACGCCGCTCCCGCGCGCACTGGGGAGAGCGTCTCGACCGAGTCCCACGCCGCCTCCGGCACGCGGTACCACACCGTCCCCGGCTGCACGCGCGCCGCCGCCGAATCGCCGATCTGCAGCAGCGCCGGCACGTGGCCGAGCGACGCCAGCCTCTGCACCACCTCCAGCACCGGCTCTGGAAAGACCGCCGAGATCACCACCACCGTCGTTCCCCACGGCAGGCGCGCCCGGTCGCGACTCAGCAGCCGCTCGAGCGGCGTCCGCGCGAACAGACTGATCCGCGCCAGCGTGTCGAGCGCGCGCACGAGCTGCTGGGCGTCGCCCGCCGGCGGCACGCCCAGCTCCTCGCCGCCGCCCGCCGGCGCCCCGTTCGTCGAGACGCCCACGTGGTAGCCCTGGTCAAGCCCCCACTTCGCCACCGACGCGGCGGTCGTGATCGCCAGCTCGAGCAGCGACCGGTTGAGCGACGCCCACCAGAACCCCTCGAACGACGCGAGGTTCACGTACAGCATCAGCGTGTGACTCGTCGTCGGCTCGTACACGCGCGTTTGCAGGCTCTGCAGGCGCGCCGTCGCCTTCCAGTGCACGTGGCGCGGACTGTCCCCCGGCGCGTACGGGCGGATCCCCGCCAGACGCGTCGTGTCAGGGAACAGCCGGCGCGGGTCGCGCGCGTCCCCGAACGGGTGCCGCGACGGCAGCCCCAGCTGCTCCACCGGCACGATCCGCGGGTAGACCAGTACCCGGTCGAAGATCGACAGCACCCCCTCCCGCGCCGCGAAGCCAAACGGATCGCCGCTGCGGACGTGCACCGGTCCCAGGAGGTACGCCCCGCGCGCGGCGCAGCGCAGCGTGTAGCTCAGCCGCACGCGTTCGTACCAGCGCAGCGCGACGAGCTGCCGCAAGCTTGCCCGCCCCGGCTCTATGCCCACCGCCGCCGGCCCGCCCATGACCTCCAGCCCCGTGGGGATCGAATCGTCGGCCTCGAGCCACGCCAGCGGCAGCGCCTTGCGGTTCTCGATCTCCACCGTGAAGGGCAGCTCCTCGCCGTAGAAGGCGCGACGCTCGCCCAGCACACGCCGGTACCCCAGACGCGCCAGCGCGTACCGCTGCCACAGCCCCACCGACGCCGCCGCCGCCAGCAGCCCCCCGCCGAGCAGCGCCAGCGCGCCGTTCCGAAACCCCAGCGCCGCGCACAGCAGGATCAGCCCCGTGAGCGCCCACGCGTCCTGGCGGGTCAGGCGCTCGCGTGACACGCGCTAGTCCATCTCGACCGGGACCGGCAGCTCCTGAAGCAGCGCCTCCACGACCGCCGTCGCGCCGCGCCCCCGCAGGCGCGACTGCGCCGTCGGCAGCAGCCGGTGCCCCAGTACCGACGGCGCGAGGCGCTTCACGTCGTCCGGCAAGACGTACTCCCGGCCCCGCAGCGCGGCCAGCGCCTGGCACGCGCGGTACAGCGCCAGTGACGCGCGCGGGCTCGCCCCCAGGTCCAGCCCCTCGTGGCCCCGCGTCGCCCGCACCACGCTGAGGAGATACCCCTCCACCGGCTGGCCAACGTGCACCGCCCGACACGCCGCCTGCAGCGCGCCCAGCGCCGCGCCGTCGAGCACCGGCTCGACCCCTTCCACCACCGCGCCACTCGGAATCTCCCGGAAGCGCCGCAGGATGGCGCGCTCTTGCGCCTCGTCTGGGTAGCCCAGCGAGACCCGCATCAAGAACCGGTCGAGCTGCGCCTCGGGCAGCGGGAACGTCCCCTCCAGCTCCACCGGGTTCTGCGTCGCCAGCACCAGGAACGGCCGCGCCAGTACCCGCGTCTCTCCCTCCACCGTCACCTGGCGCTCCTCCATCGCCTCCAGCAGCGCCGACTGCGTGCGCGGCGTCGCGCGGTTGATCTCGTCCGCCAGCAGCACGTTCGTGAAGATCGGCCCCGGCCGGAACTCGAACTCCTGCACCTTCTGGTTGAAGTAGGACAGCCCCGTCACGTCCGAGGGCAGCAGGTCGGGCGTGAACTGCAGCCGCCGGAACCCGCACCCCAGCGCCCGCGCCAGCGTCCGCGCCAGCAGCGTCTTCCCCACGCCGGGCACGTCCTCCAGCAGGACGTGCCCCTCCACCAGCAGCGCGACCAGGAGCAGCTCGACCGCCTCGTCCAGCCCGACGATCACCCGCCCCACCGCCTCGCGCACGCGGCGCGCGGCGTCGGCCACCGGCGCGACGGCGCGCGGCGCCTCGACCCCCTGCGCCGCGCTCACGTCGCCGCGGAGGCGCCAAGCGACGCGCGGTGCTGCCTCGCGTACCCCGCGTAGCGCGCCGCGTTGGCGCGCGTCTCCGCCGCCTCCGCGTCGGTCACTTCCCGCACCACCTTTCCCGGCACGCCGACGATCAGCGAGCGCTCGGGAAACTCCTTGCCCGGCGGCACGAGCGCGTGCGCCCCGACGATCGATCCGGCGCCAATCGACGCGTTCGAGAGCACCGTCGCGTGCATCGCGATCAGGGCGCCATCGCCGACCGTCGCCGAGTGCACCACTGCCCCGTGGCCGATTACCACCTCGTCGCCGATGACGCACGGCACCCCTTCGTCGACGTGCAGCACCGACCCGTCCTGCACGTTGCTCCCGCGCCCGATCCGGATCGGGGCGATGTCACCGCGCAGCACTGCGCAGTACCAGACGCTCGCGCCCGACTCGATCGTCACGTCGCCGATCACCATCGCGCCCGGCGCGACGAACGCGTCGTCCGCGACGGTCGGGGTGATCCCGTTGAACGGCAGCAGGGGCATGGCGTCTGACCCGTGTGTGGGGTGAGGTGACAGAACGAGTGTCGCGGTTGCTGCGGCCGCGCGGCCGCCGCGCATTATGTTCTGCGGCGCAACCTGGCGGCTTGATCGACCGTTTGAGCGTCCCTACACTGCCCAGGTCTTGGAACCTGGGGCTGTGCGGGCAGGCCGGTAGTGTACCGGCGTCTCGCGATCCAGCTTTCGCCGCTCGGGCCGGTCTACGGCCCCGTGCGACGCGGCGCCACCGCCGCCCAGCGCGTGCTCACGCTGGTCGTCGCGCTGGTCGTCGTCGCGGGGCTGGGAGCCGTGACCCTGCGCGATTGG
>DASTZM010000731.1:0-2544 GCA_035764305.1 Chloroflexota bacterium
TGAAGAGATTGGCGACGTGATCGACGTCAAGCCGAAGGACATGGCCGCGGTCGAGCACGGCGCGGTGAACCTGGGCCCGATCCCGGAGTTCAAGAACGCCGAGGGACAGAAGTGGCGGTTCTTCCTGGAGATGAGCTTCTCCGCGGCTGCTGGCTCAGGGCGCGGTGGGATTCAGACCCGCTACTTCATCGCGGACTGCGTGATCCCGGCGGCCTAACCCGCCGCGACGAGCGCGCCCTCCACCTGGGCGCGCTTCCCCACTAGAAAGGGAAGCGCGATCTCCATCCCCTCGTACGCGGCGTCCACCTCGACGCGGCCCGCGGCGCGGGCGCGCGCCAGATCCTGGTACGCGTCGAGCTTGGCATCGCTGCTCATCGGGTCGTGGTGGAAGAGGATTAGCCGCTTGGTACCGGCCGCAACAGCAAAGTCCACGACGTAGCCCAGGGGGCTGTGCCCCCAGCCGATCTTGGCGGGGTACTCCTCGTCGGTGTACTGCGCGTCGTGGATCAGCACGTCGGACCCGGCCGCGAGGCCAAGCATGACGGGATCGACCACAATCTGGTCGTCGCTGCGCCGCGGCTCGGCGTCGGTGAGGTAGACGACGCTACGACCGCCAAGGTCGAACCGGTAGCCGGTGGTCACCGAGGAGTGGAAGAGTGGCGCGACGGTCACGCCCATCCCCGCCAGGGCGTGCTCGCCGTGCGACAGGTCGTGGAAATCGAGCGTCGCGGCCATCTGCTTGAGCGCGATGGGGAAATAGCGGTGCTCCATCTGCCCGCTGAGCGCGCCGCAGACGCCGTCCTCCCCCTCCACCGAGCCGTAGACGCTGATGTGGTTGCCCGGGATGAGCGCCGGAACAAAGAAGGGGAAGCCCTGGATGTGGTCCCAGTGCGTGTGAGTCAGGAAGAGGTGCGCCCGCACGGGCAGGCGCTTGTCGCGCAAGAGGCTCATGGCCAGCGAACGGATGCCCGAGCCGGCGTCCAGGATGGCAATACCAGGCTTGTCGGGCGCGCTCCCGTCGATCGTGGGCGCCTCGAGCGAGACGCAGGAGGTGTTGCCGCCATAGCGGACGGTGTCCGGACCGGGGGACGGGATGGAGCCGCGGACGCCCCAGAAACGCACCCGGACCGCCGGAGGCGGTGCAGGAGGGGCCGCGGGCGCCGCCATGCCCAGCGGTGCGTCGCTCATGCGCTGCGATCCCTATCCTTTTCCGTGCGCGCTGTCAGCTTAACGCACATTTAACCCCCCGGAAAGCAGGGGTTAGGTGAGTCCTGGCATGGTTGACCGACACGGGACTGGAGCTTCACAACACAATGGCAGGAAAGAAGATTGCGCGTCTAGGGATTGGCCAGTACGCCGCCCTCGCCGCGGTGCTGGCGGTGACGACCGGCGGCGGGTACGTCGGCTACGAGCGGCTGGCGCCCCGCCCGGCGGCGGCCGCGCGGCTGACCACGGCGGACGTGACGCGCGGCTCGATCGTCTCGACGGTGAGCGCGACGGGGAGCGTGGCGGCGCCGACGCAGTCCAAGCTCTCGTTCCGGAGCGCCGGGCGGGTCGCGCAGCTCTTCGTGGCGGTGGGCGACCGGGTCGAGGAGGGACAGCCCCTGGCGCGAATCGACGACACGGACCTGCTGGTGGCGCTGGCGCAGGCGCAGGCCAACCAGCGCACCGCGCTGGCCAAGCTGGAGCAGGTGCGCGCCGGCAGCAAGCCGGAGGACATTGCCATCGCGCAGGCGCAGCTCGACTCGGCGCGCTTGAAGCTGGAGCAGACCCGCGGCGTGACGCAGGGGCCGGACATGGTGGCGGCGCAGTCCCAGCTGGAGAACGCCAGGATCAAGCTGAACCAGCTGCTGGCGGGGGCGCGTCCTGAGGACGTGGCAGCGGCGCAGGCGCAGCTGGAGTCGGCCACGGCCAAGTACAGCGCCCTGCTGAACCCGCGGCCCGAGGATCTGGCGGCGGCCGAGTCTCAGCTGAACAACGCCCGGATCAAGCTGGAGCAGCTGAAGAGCCCGCGCGCGGAGGACGTGCGCGTGGCGGAGGCGCAGCTGGCGAGCGCGCAGGCCAAGTACAACGCGCTGCTCAACCCGCGGCCCGAGGATCTGGCGAGCGCCCAGAGCACGCTCGATCAGGCACGGACCAAGCTCTCCCAGATCATGGACCAGCCGGGGGCGAAGCCGGAGGACATCGCCAACGCCGAGCTGACGGTGAAGAATGCGCAGGTCAACTACGACAAAGCGATCGCCGACGCCGGCAGCCGCAGCAGCACGACGACGCAGGCCTCGGCCGACGCGGCGGTGAAGCAGGCGCTGATCTCGCTGGAGCAAGCGCAGAACAACCTGACCAAGCTGAAGAATCAGGGGCCCACCGACTGGGACATCCGGCTGGCGCAGCAGAGCGTCGAGGCGGCGCAGAACACCCTCAACAAGCTCAAGAACCCGTCGCCGTCGGACGTCCAGGCGGCCGAGACGGCGGTGCTCCAGGCGCAAGCATCGCTCGACAAGCTCACGAAGCCGAGCGTGCTGGACCTGCAGGCGGCGCAGGAGT
>DASTZM010000732.1:0-3789 GCA_035764305.1 Chloroflexota bacterium
TCGCCGATCACGATGTCGCTGACGATGAACAGCGGCAGCTTGTTCACGTCGCGCAGAACGGCGATGTTCTGGTCGCCCGCCGGTAGCGAGTACACCGGCGAGCCCATGTACAGGACGAGCGCCTTGACCGGGTACGGATAGGCGTCGCCGATCGACGGGAGGACCTCCTGGTACACGTCGGAGGCGAGCGTGTACCACGGGCGCTTCGCCGGGTAGCCGCCGAAGATGCTCGTGCTCTCGTACGGCGTGTCGTGCCGGATGATCGAGATGCCGAACGGGCTGATCTTGGCGGGGTGCTTGGTCGTGTCGAACGGCTTGCCCGCCCGCGTCCCCACGTTGTCGAACGTCGAGAGCTGCGACATGCCGCCCTTGTGGTCGTAGTTGCCGATCAGCAGGTTGAGCGAGAACCAGGCGAAGACGTTGTAGAAGCCGTTGGTGTGCTGGCTCACGCCGCGGTGCACGTCGGCCACGGCGCGCTTGCCGTGGCTCGTGAACTCGCGCGCCACCTCGACCACGTCGCTCGCCTTCAGGTCCGCGATCTTGGACCACTCCTCGACCGTGCGCTTGCGCGCCTCGTCGGCGAGCAGCTGCAGGCCGCTCTTGACCCCGATCGCTCCCTTCGGACCCTCGACGGTCCGGTCCACGAACAGGTCGCCCTCGACCGCGGTCTTCGTGTCGTACGGATCGAACGCGACCAGCTCGTCGCCCCTGGCGACGATGAAGGGATCGAACGCGTAGTCCGCCCCCGCCGCCGTCTGGCGCGTCTCGGTGGGCAGCCCCACGTCCGAGGCGCGCAGGAAGGCGCCCGGCGCGCCGTCGGCGCCCAGCTTCACCAGCCACGTGGCGTTGCCCCACGACGGCTCCTTGTCCGCCGTCGCGGCGGCCTTGTTGGCGTTGGCCAGGAACCGCGCGTCGTAGCGCTGGTTGTCCAGCACCCACCGGATCATGCCCAGCGCCAGCGCGCCCTCCGAGCCGGGCTTGCCCGGCAGCCACTTCCACGCCTTCGCCGCGGTCTTGGAGAGGCGCGGGTCCACCACGGCGATCTTCATCTGGCCGCTGGACAACCCCTCCATCAGCTTGGGGGCGCGCAGCGGCGGGCCGTAGTTTCCGTCCAGCGGCGACGCGCCGACGAAGACGATGAACTCGGCGTTGCCCGTGTCGGCCTGCCAGTAGAACTTCTTGCCGCCCGTCCACTTGCCGTCGGTGTACTGCTCGCTCATCGCCTTGCCGGTGAAGTACAGCGAGCCCTGGCACACCGTCGTGTGGCCGTGGGTGTTGGTCGACCCGAACGAGTCGCGCATGAAGCGGTTGATCAGGTCGCTGCGCCCGCCCTTGAGGCGGCCCCAGTTGAAGACGAACTGGTTGTTCTTGGGTCCCAGGTCGGGGTGGTCGGGATCGATCAGCTTGTCGAGGTTCGCCGCGTGCTTGGTCTTGAACTCCTCGACCGTCATCTTCTTGGACGCGACCAGCGCCGCGTCGTCGGCCAGCGCCTTCATCGTGCGCGCGTCGCGCACGGCGTACAGCTCCTTCAGGCCGGACACGCGGCGGCTCTCCTCACCCGCGACGTTCTTGAACAGCGCGCCGCCCTCCACGATCTCGGTCACCGCCTGGTCGAAGGAGATGGTCTGCCACTGGTTCGAGCCGCGCGGACCGGCGCGCTTGAGCACCTTCACGACGCGGTACGGGTCGTACGCCGCCTGCAGGCCCGCCTGCCCCTTCGGGCAGATCGCGCCGTCCACGGTGGCGAGGTCCTGCGTCTTTGTTGAATAGGGCAGGTGGGGCGTCATCGTCCACGGCGAGATGGGGTTGCCGTCGATCTTGGCGATCACGCCGTTCAGCAGCTTCACCTTGATCGGGCAGCCGGTGTTGCACTGCAGGCACGCCGTGTAGAGGATGTTCTGCGCCTGCGCGAGCTCGTAGCGCTCGGTGGGGGACAGGCCTCCCTGCTCGGCTTTCTGGGCAAGCTCCTGGGCCTTGGTCGCGCACGAGGCGAGCAGCGCGCTCCCGCCCAGGAACGCGGCCGACGCGATCCCCTCGCGCCGCGTGATGGTGGGGGGCGTGGCGGACGTGGGAGGCGTGGGAGGCGTTGGTGTGGTCATGGTGATTCTCCTCCGTCGGGGCTAGGGCGCGATCGCGGCCGGTTCCGCCGCGGGGGACTCGACGCTCGTGACGCGGAGCAGGCGCGACGCGCCGAGGAACAGCACCAGCGCCATCCCAACCACCCCGCCGGCCAGCAGCCACTCGGCCGCGCTCGGGAGGTAGTGGAACGTCAGACGCTCGTGCACGTACGCGCTCGCCAGGCCCTGCAGCTCGGACACGGCGAGACCCGGGATGACCATGTTCAGCTTCGAGCCGACGTAGCCGACCAGGATCGCCAGGCCCGCGAAGCCGACGGTCGCGGGGACCGGGCGCGCCAGCAGCGCCAGCGGCAGGATGATCCCCACCGCCACCTGGATGCCCCAGAACACCCACGCGTGCGGTCCCTGGAGCACGAGGCGGTACGCCTCGGCGTGTGCCGGGATCGCGGCATACAGCGAGAGCGTCGTCTCGGCCCACAGCAACAGCGCGTTCAGTCCCAGCAGCGCCAGCAGGTACGGCCGCAGCGCCAGCAGCGCGGCACGGCGCCGCTCGCCCCGCTCGAGCACGGTGGCGGCGGCGATGGCCACCACCGCCACGCCCGCGAGCAGGCCGCCGGCGAGGAACTCGATCGGACGCATGCCCGAGTTCCAGTAGGGGCGCGCGCCGAGGACGCCGAACAGCGCGCCCTCGCCGCCCGCGAAGGCGACCATCACCGCCGTCCCCGCCGCGGCCAGCGGGCGCAGCCAGCCCTCGCGCTTCGTCCACACCGCGTAGAGCAGAGCCACGAGCGCGAGCGTGAACAGCCCGTAGAACACGGTCATCCAGCCCATGACGGAGCGCGGCGACCAGCGAAGGAGGAGGTTCAGCGCCCGCTCCGGACGCCCGAGGTCCAGCCAGACGAAGGTCAGCCCCGCCGCCATTGAGGCACCGGATGCGACGAGCGCGAGCGGCGCGATCGGGCGCAGCGCCCGCACGCCGGCCAGGTAGGCCAGGCCGGCGACCGAGAAGGCGCCGGCGGCGGCCCCCACGCCCGCGACATACAGCGCGATCCACAACCCCCACGGGATGTACGAGCCGTAGTTGGCGGCAAGGTGGCCAAGCGTCAGGCGCTGGACGAGGCCGAACGCCCCCGCCGCGATGCCGGCGGCGGCGAGCGCCCACAGCGCCCGCTCCCACAGCGCGGCGGCGGACGTGGGTCCGCCCAGGGGAACGACGGGCTGCCGGCCAGGCTGTCCCGTTCGTGCCGGAAGGGTTACGCTCGCGGTTGCCATCTTGGGTCTCCTTCTCTAGGTCACGCGATCCGGGAAGCGGCTAGGCCAGGTAGAAGACGCGCGGCTTGGTGCCCAGCTCGGCCTTGAGCTGCTGCACCCGCGGCGAGCGGACCAGCTCGGCGACCAGGCTGTCCGGATCGCTCGCGTCGCCGAAGTAGGTCGCGTATCCGATGCACGTGGTCACGCAGGCGGGCAGCATGCCGGCCTCGACGCGGTGCTGGCAGAACTGGCACTTGCGCGCGTTGCCGATCGGCGAGGCGTCGCGGTTGATCGCGCGCGCGCGCTTGACCCCGTACTCAAAAGCAGGGAGCTGCTCGTAGGCCTGCACGGGCTGGGGCGTGTTGGCCGTCCAGTACTCGCCGCTGTCGAAGGCGCGGGCGTTGTAGGGACATGCCGCGATGCAGTAGCGGCAGCCGATGCACTCCTCGTAGTTGATCGC
>DASTZM010000733.1:0-8122 GCA_035764305.1 Chloroflexota bacterium
CGATCATGGTGGACGACGAGATGGTCTTGCGGCTGGGCCGCCCGCCCCAGCGGCGGCGGTAGTAGCCGCTGGGGCGGGCGCGGCGGTTGGCGACCCAGTTGGTGACCGCCTTATAGACGTGCAGGACGAACGTGAAAAAGAGCCCGATCTCGATAAGCGGGACGATGATCAGTCCAGAGAGGGTGCGGGCATAGGTGTTGAACCATCCCGGCCCGAAGAGGAAGACGAGGTTCCCCGCGACGTGGATGATGAGATAGACGACGAGCAGAACGCCCGTGGCGCCGACGAGAACTTTGGTGCCGACGGAGGAGGTGTAGAAGGATCGAGCGCGGGGCTCGACGACGCTCGACGTGTAGGGCTTGGGGGGACTCTGAACCGCCACGCTGCTCCCTGAAATGGTAGCTACCATCCGGGTCAATCTGACGATGACACAACAGACGCGAATCGAACGCGACACGATGGGCGAGCTACCCGTGCCAGCGAATGCGTACTACGGCGCATCGACGCAACGCGCGGTGCAGAACTTCCCAATCAGCACACTGCGCTTCCCGCGGCGCCTGATTCGCGCGATGGGACTGATCAAGCGCGCCGCCGCGGAGGTGAACCGGGAGCTGGGACTGTTCGAGGGGAAGCTCGACGAGGCCCAGTGGGGGGCACTGGTCCAGGCGGCTCAGGAGGTGGCGGACGGGCACTTCGACGCGGACTTCGTCGTGGACATCTTCCAGACGGGGTCGGGCACCTCGAGCAACATGAACGCCAACGAGGTGATCGCGAACCGCGGGAACGAGCTGCTGGGGCAGCCGCGGGGGACACGAAAGCCGATCCACCCGAACGACCACGTCAACTGGTGCCAGTCCTCCAACGACGTCGTCCCGACGGCGATCCACCTGGCGGCGCTGATGGCGATCAACGAGGACCTTCGGCCGGCCCTTGAGGAGCTACGGGGCGCGCTGGAGGCGAAGGCGGAGGAGTTCTGGCCGGTCGTGAAGACCGGGCGCACGCACCTGCAGGACGCGACTCCGATCCGGTTGGGGCAGGAGTTCCACGGATACGCGGGGCAGGTGGAGCGGGCGCTGCGTCGTCTGGAGCATGCGGAGGCTGAGCTGTCCGAGGTGGCGCTGGGCGGGACGGCGGTGGGGACGGGGATCAACGCGCACCCGGAGTTCGCCGGTCGAGTCTGCGCGGGGCTGCAAGGGCTGGCGGGCGTGGAGGTGCGGGAGACGGAGAACCACTTCCAGGCGCAGGCGACGATGGACTCAGCGGTCGAGGCGAGCGGGTGCCTGAATACGATCGCGGTCTCGCTGCTGAAGATCGCAAATGACGTGCGCTGGCTGGGGTCGGGGCCGCGCGCCGGGCTGTTCGAGATCCTTCTGCCGGAGGTGCAGCCGGGCTCGTCGATCATGCCCGGAAAGGTGAACCCGGTCATCCCGGAGGCGCTGATCCAGGTCTGCGCTCAGGCGATGGGGAACCACCATGCGGTGACGGTCGGCGGGCAGTGGGGGTTCTTCGAGCTGAACACGATGATGCCGGTGATCGCGCATAACCTGCTGGAATCGATCGACCTCCTGGCGGCGGCGGCACGGAACTTCTCGCGGCAGTGCGTGGTGGGGCTGGTCGCAACGGAGAACGGGCCGGCGACGGTGGAGCGCGGCCTGGCGATCTGCACGGCGCTGGCGCCCGAGATCGGGTACGACGCGGCGGCGGCGATCGCCAAGGAGGCGTATCGCACCGGGCGCACGGTACGCGAGGTGGCGCGAGAGAAGACGCAGCTCAGTGACGCCGACCTGGAGCGCATCCTCAGGCCGGACGAGATGACGAAGCCGGGTCTCACCGGCGCCCCTATGGGCGGCTGATTGGTGCGGTCGGGTGGCAGAGTACTGTGGCAGAGTACTCTTGACTCCCCACCGCGGTGGTGGTAGGTTTGGGATAGGCGCACGCGAGTGTGCGACCAATACCGCCGGACGAAAGGGGTGCTCAGTATCACGCAAATGATCCTGAACCGTAAGCGTCCGCAGGCGCTCTTCGGAGTCTTCCAGGTCGATAGGTAATCGCCCGGAGGGAACCAGCCCCCGGGCGTGGGTCGACCGCAGGCGAGCCCTCGTCAGTGAGGCCAAGAAACGGCCGGAGACAATTGCTATCCGGCGGCCTCAAGTGCATGGCAAACGCCAGAGGGCGGGAGTCCTGGTCGCTCAGTGGACGTGCACAGCGCAGCCCCACTTCGGTGGGGCTGCGTGATTCGGCGGGCTGCGCGCCGGGGGACGCTGCGCTCCCCCCGGACCCCCTAGCACTTCTTTGCCGGCCTTCGGCCGGCCCCGCGGAGGGCGCTGCCCTCCGGACCTCCCGCCGGGGGCTGCGCCCCCGTACGCCCGCTAGTTGAGGCGTTCGGCGACGGCGTCGAGGAACTGGAAGGTGTTCGCCTGCTTCGGATTGGGGCTCGTCGTGAGGCGGGTGAGGTCGCCGGTCATGAGGCCGCCTTCGATGGTGTCGACAACGGCGTGCTCGAGACGCTCGGCGAAGGCGGTGACGTCCGGCGTGCCGTCGAGCTGGCCGCGGCGGCCGATGGCGCCGGTCCAGGCGAAGATGGAGGCAACCGAGTTGGTGGACGTCTCCTCGCCCTTTTGGTGGCGCCGGAAGTGGCGTGTCACGGTGCCGTGGGCGGCTTCGTACTCGTACTTCCCATCGGGCGAGACGAGAACCGAGGTCATGAGGCCCAGGCTGCCGAACCCCTCGGCGACCATGTCGCTCATCACGTCGCCGTCGTAGTTCATGCATGCCCAGAGGTGGCCGCCCTCGCTCTTCAGGACCTGGGCCACGGCGTCGTCGATGAGGTAATAGGAGTAGGTGATGCCCGCCTTTTCGAGGTCGGCCTTACGGGCGTCGGCCTCAGCCTGGAAGATCTCCCGGAAGCGAGTGTGGTACTTCTTGGAGATCGTGTCCTTGGTGTTGAACCAGATGTTGAGCTTCTCACCAAGGGCGTAGGTGAAGACCGACTTGGCGAAGCTGGTGATCGACCTGTCGGTATTGAACATGCCCATGGCGACACCGCCGGTGCCCTTGAACTCATTCACCAGCAGGCGCTGGGGCTCTCCGCTCTCGGGTGTGAAGACCAGCTCCACTTTCCCGTTGCCGGGAATGACGATCTCCTGATCGCGGTAGATGTCCCCGAATGCGTGGCGGGCGACGACAATCGGCTTCTTCCACATGCGCACGCGGGGTGGGATGTTGGCGAGTGTGATCGGCTTGCGGAAGACGGTGCCGTCCATGATGGAGCGGATCGTGCCGTTGGGAGAGGGCCACTGCTTCTTGAGGCCGAACTCCTTGACGCGGTCCTCGTTCGGCGTAATGGTGGCGCACTTCACGCCCACGCCGTACTGCAGGCAGGCGTTGGCCGCGTCGAAAGTAATGCGGTCGTCAGTCTGGTCACGGTGGGTGACCGAAAGATCGAAGTATTGGAGGTCGACGTCGAGGTACGGGAGGATCAGTTGTTTCTTGATCTTGGCCCAGATGACACGCGTCATCTCGTCCCCGTCCATCTCGACGATGGGCGTCCTTACTTTGATCTTCGGCACGGCGCCAGTTTATCATCGCTCCAGATAAGGAGAGGGTAGTGACGACGGTTGCGAAGGAGGGGTTGCAGGACGTCATAGCGGGGCACACCGAGATCTGCACCGTCTACGGAGGGGACAAAGAAAAGAACATCCCGGGCAAGCTGATCTACCGGGGTTACGACATCGAGGATCTCGCCCAGCATGCGACGTTCGAGGAGGTGATCTACCTTCTCTGGCACGGCACGCTTCCCACCAAGCAGCAGCTGGCGGAGCTGCTTCAGGGGCTGGCGCGTAGCCGCGCGCTGCCGGAAGGCGTGGTGGACCTCATGCGTCGCTTCCCCAAAGAGGCGACGCCCATGGACGTGATCCGCACCACGGTGTCGATGCTGGGGCTGTTTGACCCAGAAGGAGCGGTGGATACGCCGGAGGCGAACCGCAACAAAGCGCTGCGGCTGACGGCGCAGATGGCGACGATCGTGGCGGACTGGCACCGGCTGCGTCAGGGCCAGGAGCCGATCCCCGCCAAAGAGGGGCAGAACATGGCGGCGGCGTTCCTCTACATGCTGTCCGGCAAGGAGCCGGAGAAGGTGGCGGCGCGCACGCTGGACGTGGCGTTGATCCTGCACGCCGACCACGAGTTCAACGCGTCGACGTTCGCCGCGCGCGTCACGGCGGCGACGCTCTCCGACATGCACTCTGCGATCACGAGCGCGGTGGGTGCTCTGATCGGGCCGCTGCACGGCGGCGCGAACGAGGGCGTGATCCACATGCTCCAGGCAATCGGGAGCATGGAGAACGTGGAGCCGTACATCAAGACCATGCTGAACGACCGGTCGAAGCGCGTGATGGGCTTTGGCCACCGCGTCTACAAGACGGCGGACCCACGCGCGACCCACCTGCGCGAGATGTCCCGCCAGCTGGGCGAACAGAGAGGCGATCTCAAGTTCTGGGAGATGAGCCGGAAGATCGAAGAGATCATGATGCGCGAGAAGCAGCTCAACGCGAACGTCGATTTCTACTCGGCGTCGACGTACTGGGCGCTGGGGCTACCGACCGATCTGTTCACGCCGATCTTCGCGGTGTCGCGGATCGCGGGGTGGACGGCGCACGTGCTGGAGCAGTATTCGGATAACCGCATCATCCGCCCGCTGGCGCAGTACGTCGGCGCCCGCGATCGGAAGTACGTGCCGATCGAGCAGCGCGGGTAGGCATGGGCGACGGTGCGGTCCGCGCCGGCGGCCCGGTGCGGACACGCTTCGCGCCGTCGCCAACCGGCGAAGTGCACATCGGCAACGTAGTTGCCGTCCTGATCTCGGCGTCCATCGCTCGCAAGCACGGCGGCCAGTTCTTCATCCGACTGGAGGACACCGACCGCTCGCGATATCAAGAGGGCGCCGAGGGGCTGATCTACAACGCGCTCTCCTGGCTGGGGATCGAGTGGGACGAGGGCCCGGATAAGGGTGGGCCGTACGGGCCGTACCGGCAGTCAGAGCGGCTCGATCGGTACCGCGCCTACACCGAGCAGCTACTGGCGAGCGGCGCCGCGTACAGGTGCTGGTGCACTCCCGAGCGGCTGGATCAGATGCGAAAGGAGCAGCAGGCGCGCAAGGTGCCGCCGCGCTACGACCGCCTGTGCTTGGGCAAGAGCGAGGCGGAGCGCCGCGCGCTTCCCGGTTTCACGGATCGCTACACGGTACGCGTGCTCATGCCCACGGAAGGGCAGTTCACCTTCACCGACGCGATCCGGGGCGACATCACGTTCGACTACGCGACGCAACAAGACCACATTCTGGTGCGGTCAGACGGCTTCCCGGTCTATCACCTGGCGGCGATGGTCGACGACCACGACATGCGGACGACGCACATCGTGCGCGGCGAGGAGTGGATCAGCACCACCCCGGTGCACTACCAGGTGTTCAAGGCTTTCGGATGGGACGTGCCGGCTATCGCCCATTCGCCGCTGCTGCTGAACACCGACCGGACCAAGATCAGCAAGCGCAAGCACCCGTGGGCCAAGGTGGAGTGGTTCATGGAGCAGGGGTTCCTACCCGAGGCGGTGGTGAACTATCTTGGCAACCTGGTGGCCTTCGTACCCGACCCGGAGAACCCCGACCCGTCGATTGCGCGCGAGCTGTTCGGGTTGGAGGAGATCGCGAAGCACATCGATCTGGCCAACATCGGGCCTTCGGGAAAGATCATCGATATCCCGCGCCTGGAGTGGCTGAACGGGCAGTACATCCGGCGGCTGTCGCTGCGGGAGTTCTCACGCCGCGTGGCGCCTTTCATGCGCGACGTGGCGGGCCTGGACCAGGGCATTCTGTCCAAGGCGCTCCCGCTGGAGCAGGAGCGACTCAAGCGGCTGTCGGAAGCACCCGAGGTGCTGGGCTTCTTCTTCAGAGATGAGCAATACGACCCGAAGATCCTGATCCCGAAGGGGCTGGACGGGCAGAAGGCGCTGGAGATTCTGCAGGCGTCGCGGGATGCAATCGAAGACCTGGCGACTGAGGGGCCGAGCTGGACCGCCGAAGCGATCAAAGATGCGCTCTGGCCGCTGGCGGAGGCGCTGGGGGTGAAAACGGGGCAGCTGTTCGGCGCGGGGACGGTGCGTGCAGCGGTGACATGCCGCCTGGTGGGGCCGCCGCTGTTCGAGACGATGGAGGCGCTGGGGGTGGACACGGTGCGCCGGCGCCTGGACGCGGCGATCGAAAGGCTGAGCCTCGTAGAATCCGCGCGGTGATCGCGGTCCCGGAGGCGGCGCTCGAGGAGCTGAACAGAAAGGCGAGCGGCGAGCGCCAGCCCCGACTGTTCGTCCTCTCGGCCCCTTCGGGGACCGGCAAAGACGCGGTGCTGCGGCGTCTGCGCGAGCGGATGTCCGACGTGCACGTGGTGGTGACGTGTACGACGCGGGCGCGCCGCCCGGACGAGCGGGAGGGCGTGGACTACCAGTTCATCGGGCAGGACGAGTTCCTGGCGATGCGCACGCGGGGTGACCTGCTGGAGGACGTCCAGTACGCCGGCAACTTCTACGGAACGCCGTCCCAGGACATCCGGGACGCAATGGCGCGCGGTCAGGACGTGATCCTCAAGATCGAGGTGCGCGGCGCGTCGGTGGTGAAGCTCAGGGTGCCGGGGACGGTGCTGATCTTCCTGGCGCCGCCGAGCGTCGAGGTCCTGATGGACCGTGTGATGCGCGCGCGCCAAGAGCGGGGTAATCCTTCGCAGGACGATCTCGACCGCCGCCTCGCGGAGGCGCAGCGCGAGCTAGCGTGCATTCCTGGGCACGACTACGTAATCGTGAATCACACCGACCGCCTGGAGGAGGCGGTGAGTCAGCTCGAGACGATCATCCGAGCCGAGCGCGCGCGGGTCAACGTACCGCCGGTGCGCGTCTAGCCGGCAACGCAATCCTAAGGAGGACGGGAACACGATGTCCGCGCTCGCGATCAACGGCGGCACGCCGGTCAGGAGCGCCCCGTGGCCGACGTGGCCCCGGCCGGAGACGGGGGAGCACGCCGCCGAGCTGGTAGGGGAGGCGCTGCGGAGCGGCAGGTGGGGCGGCGAGGGGCCGATGGAGACTGAGTTCGCAGGCAAGTTCGCGGCATTCCAGCGCGCGAAGCACGGCGTGTGCGTCTCGAGCGGCACGACGGCGCTCCAGACGGCGTTCGAGGCGGCGGGGATCGGCGCGGGGGATGAGGTGATCGTTCCTGGGCTGACGTGGATCGCGACGGCGTCGGCGGTGCTGGCGACGAATGGGGTTCCGGTCTTCGCGGACATCAGCCGGGACACGTTCTGCCTGGACGCGAAGGCCGCGGAGGCGGCGATCGGTCCGAAGACGAAGGCGATCGTCCCGGTGCACATCTCGGGCGCGATGACCGACATGGACGCGATCATGGACGTGGCGCGCCGGCACAACCTGCTGGTGATCGAGGACGCGGCGCACGCGCACGGGTCGCTGTGGCGCTGCCCGGACGGCGAAGTGCGCGGCGCGGGCGCGATTGGCGACGCCGGCTGCTTCTCCTTTCAGGCGAGCAAGTCACTCACCTCCGGAGAGGGTGGGATCGTGCTCACCAACGACGACGCGATGGCGGACCGGTGCTGGTCGTTCCGCAACATTGGGCGCGCGCGCCGGGACGGGCAGGAGAGCTTCCTGGGGTTCAATTTCCGCATCTCCGAAGTGCAGGCCGCGGTACTGCTGGCCGGGCTGGAGTGCCTGGACGGCGAACTGCAAACGCGCGACGACAACGGCATCTACCTGAACAAGCGGCTAGGCGAGCTGCCCGGAATCCGACCGGCCAAGCGTGACGCACGCGTGGTGCGCCAAGCGTATTACGGGTACATCTTCGCGTTCGAGCCGGAAGTGTGGGGCGGCGTGACGCGCAATCGGTTCGCGAAAGCGCTGCAAGCGGAAGGGATCCGCGCCGCGGGTGGCTGGGGCGCTCCGGTGTACGGCATGCCATATTGGAACGTGAAGAAGGAGCGGTTTCCATTCGCGTCGCGCCATGACCCGACGTCACCCGACTTCCGGAAGCCGCACTGCCCATACGCCGACCAGTTCACGTACCACGAGCAGATGA
>DASTZM010000734.1:0-2870 GCA_035764305.1 Chloroflexota bacterium
ACGAGGGCTTCTTTCAGTCCGACGTGATGACGGTGCCGCTGACGCTCGACGCGCTGTTGACGCCCGGCCCGGCGGTGCTGCACGTCGGCGCGTTCGATGTACCTCCGGCGAGCTACTTTGACGGGCAGCCGGTGATCCGCCTGGACATCACCGCGGACGGCATGCGCCGCCTGGCGGCGTTCGTGCGCGAGACGTACGCGCTCGACCCGACCGGCCACCCGGTCTTGACCGAACATCCGGGCTACTACCTGCACGCAGACAGCCACTTCGTCCGCGCGACGGGCGCGTACTCCTTCCCGAACACGTGCAACGTGTGGACGGCGCGCGCTCTGCGCGTTGCGGGGGTCCCGGTCTCTCCGGCGCTGGCCGTGACGGCGGAGAACCTCCTGTTCCAGGCGTCGCGTGTGGGGACGCTCCTGGACTGATGGGGCAGGTGTTGCGCGCCCTGTCGAGCTGCCTCACGACGCACAATCCAGACCGGTGATCGGCTTGCGGCGGCGCCGCGCGCGGCGGGGACCGGGGTGCCTGCCGCTGCTGCTGGCGGTGGCGCTGGTGGTCGGGGTGTACTACGGCGTGACGAGCGCGCGCTGCCCGGCGCCGGCCGATCATGGGGCGGGCGGCGCGGCCGCGGCGGCTGCCGGGCCGGTCGGGCCGTTCGCCGATCCCGCGCTGGCGCCGTCGGTGCGGGAGGAGGCGAGCACCTACCTGACGTTCCCGGAGTGGTACATCGTCTACAGCGCGCAAGACTACTCGGCGGCGCTGGCGAATGCGCCGCCGAGCGCGTACCCGTACTGGCCGTCGGTGGGGCAGTACTGGTGCAGCTACCACGTCGTGGCGCAGTGGGCGCAGCGGCGCTACCCGTTCAGCTTCGACAACCACCTGATGCTGGCGGTGATCGGCGTGAGCTACACCGGCGAGTACGGGCTGAAGGGGCTGTACGAGGCGACGGTGGGGCGCGCGACCGAGTGGTTGAGCGCGGGCGGCGACACCGACGAGGACCGCTTCAACGCGCGGCTGTGGCGGGACTACGGCGCGTCGCTGGACGAGGAGGTCTGGTACGACTTTCCCTTCTGGGACAGGCTGGGGGCGCTGTGGCGCGAGACGAGCCTGTGGGGGCCCCACCCGATCCGCAAGTGGGAGCGCAAGCTGGTGCTCTCGGCGGAGTATGCGGTCAAGTCGGGCTACGCGTGGCTGATCGGCACGGCGGCGCGGTCGATGTACTCGGACTACGACGAGACGACGCTGACCTGGACCGACACCCTACCGCCGGGGACGGCCGTGGCGGGCGCGCGGAGCGTGCGTTCCGTCGACTCGAGCTCGGAGCTGGTGGCGCTGCCGCGCTTCAGGGAGTTCGACCGCGCGGTCGTCGGGTTGGCGCGCGCCGGGGTGCGGTTCCGCGCCTTCGCCGGGAACGACGAGGTGCTGCTGACGGCCATCGCACCGGCGGCGTGGATCGTGGGGCGAGTGGAGGGGGAGGGCGCGCAGCTGCTGTTCGAGCAGGCGGCGCTGACCGACGCGAGCCTCAAGCGGATCGCGCTGAACGTGCCCGTCGCGGCGCTGCACCGCGTGCTGCCGGCGCTGGAGGCGGAGGGCGTCCGCCTCGAGCACCTGTACGACTACTGAGCAGGCAGCGCTAGGCCGCCCGCGCACTCTCCGCCCGCGGGGAGGAAGACGAAGGCGGCGTAAGCTCGACTTCGCCGGCGCCGGTGATGACGTCGTCGATCAGGCCGTACTCCCTGGCCTGCAGCGCGGACAGGAAGTGGTCGCGGTCGGTGTCCTTCTGGATGCGCTCGAGCGGCTGGCCGGTATGCCTGGCCAGGATGTCGTCGACGCGGGCGCGCAGGCGCTCGTCGGCGCTAGCGTGCGCGCGGCGGGTCCTGGAGGTCCTGCTTCGCCTGCTGCAGCTGGGCGTCGTGGTCGGCGACGAGGGTGCGGAAGGTGGCGTAGTCGCGGACGTAGTCGCTCTCGTCGTAGAGGGCGGAAGCGAGGACGAGGATGACGCACTCGGGCGAGAAGCGGCGCATGGTGTGCCAGAGGCGCGGCCCGAGGTAGATGCCGCGGTCGGGCCGGTTGAGGAGGACGCGCGCGGTCTTCTCGCCGTCGTCGACCTCGAGCTCAAAGGAGCCGTTGATGCAGAAGATCAGCTGCTCGAGCGCGCGGTGGGCGTGCTCGCCGCGCACGGCGTCGGGGGTGCCCATGCGGGTGATGAAGTACACGCGGTTGATGGGGAAGCCGACCTGCTTGCCGACCTCGGCGATGGTCAGCGAGCCGTCGATCCCGTCGTCGAAGTGCTGCAGGCGGACCTCGCCGCAGCTCTTGAGGTCGGACGGCTGGTAGGCCACGCTGGCGCAAAGTGTAGTGGCCGGTGGCCGGCACGATGGCCTGGCGGCGTTCCGCGGGTGGGTGTGCTACGCTGGGCTCGACGCGCACACCCGCCACGCCGGCGTGTCGCGCGGCTGCCTCCGATGATTAGCCTGACGGCGTAACTTCCGCCCAGAGACCGCGAACGGCCCTCCGCGCCGCTCGCCCGCGTGTGCCTCCGCACCGCGCCGGCCCACCCCGGGCCGCGGGAGCTACCCACCCCGTCAACCGGTCCGCCCGCAGGGGCGTTGCGCGTGCCGCCGATCGCGGGCGGCTTCCGGAGGTGTTCGTATGCTGCTCGCCGTCGACCGCGTGTCCAAGCGCTTTGGGCCACAGGTCGTTCTGAATGACGTCTCGTTCGTGGTGAACGAGACGGATCGCATCGCGCTGGTGGGTCCCAACGGCGCCGGTAAATCCACGCTGCTCAAGATCATGGCCGGCCGCCTCGCGGCGGACGCGGGGCAGATCGTCGTGCCCCGACCGATCGACATCGGCTACCTGCCGCAGGC
>DASTZM010000735.1:0-8730 GCA_035764305.1 Chloroflexota bacterium
GAAGCCCCCTCCGGATCCGGAGGGGGCTTTTGTTGATCGGTGGACCACCCGCGCGCCGGCGTCGACCCCGGCGCCTGCGCCAGAGGCGCAGCCGGCGACCGCGCCGGACGCCGAGACCATCCCACTCGAGCGGGTCGCGCCGCCTCCCGTTCCGGAGCCGGTCTCGCTCGCCGAGCCCCCGATCGAGGCGGAACCCGAGGCCGCCCCCGCCGCGCGGCGCTCGTGGCGCGAGAGCCGCGCCGTCGACCTGGCGGTGCGCACCCTTGCATGGCTTCTCGCGCTGGTGGTGCTCGGCGCCGCGGGCTGGCTTGCCTGGTGGCTGATCGTGCCGCAGCTTCCCAAGCCGTTCGTCTACGACGAGGCGGCATTCGCCTTCGCCGGACACGCCGTCGCCCAGTCGGGCGCTCCCCTGTCCAACGTCGGCCACATGCAGGCCGAAGTCCCGGGTGACTTCTCCAAACGCTTCAACTGGGCGCTGTGGCACCCGCCCCTCTACGTCTTCACCCTCGGGTGGGCCTTCGGCCAGTGGGGGGAGAGCGAGCAGACCGCGCGCCTCGTCGGGGTCGCGTGCAACGCGCTCGCCGCGCTGTTCGCGTTCCTCACCGGGGTCGTGGCGCTGTGGGGGCGCACGCGTGCAGCGCCGCTCTACAGCGCCATCGGCACCGCGCTCTACCTGACCAACCCGTACGTCATCCAGAGCGCGCTGCTCCTGGACATCGACGGCACCGTCCTGGTGGCGTCGATCGCGCTGCTGGCCCTCCTGTACACCGTGCTCCTGCGCGCGCCGTTGCGCCTGCGCTCGCCGTGGACGTGGCTTCTCCTGGGTATGACCACCGCCGCGTTCGGCCTGTCCATGTGGGCCAAGATGACCACCGCCTTCGCGCTTCCCGCCGGGGCAGCCCTGTACCGGCTCTTCGCGACGCGCCCATGGCGGCCCTGGCGCGCACTGATCGAGCTGCCGGTCATCCCCGTGCTGGGCGGCGCGCTGTTCGTCGCTACCTGGTGGCTCGCCTGCCAGCGCCTGGGGATGCCCTTCCTGCTCCCGTTCCAGATCTTGCAGCACGAGCTGCGCGACGCCGCCGGGAGCACGTCCGGCTGGCGCGAGAACCCGCGCATCTTGCTCGAGCTCGTGAGCTACGTCGCGCTCTGGGTGTCGCCCTATCTCGTCTTCCTATTTGTATGGGCCGGGGCGGCGCGCCTGACCGATCTGGTGGTCGGGCCCTTCGTTGTACTGGGACGCCGCCTCCTGCGCCGGCCGGCGGCCGGCGAGCCCTGGGGCGCGTGGGCGGTCGACTTCTCCCTGGTGTGCGGCGCGGCGATCGGCGCGGCCTACCTGATCAAGCTCGCCGCCAGCTTCCCCAAGTACCACATCTCGATGATGCCCTTCTGGGCAGTCGGCATCGGCTACCTCCTCTTCCGTTACGTGAAGCGCGTCGCCTGGTGGGAGCCCGCCGTCTACGCCGTCTCCGGCGCCGGCATGGCGGGCTACTTCAGCTCGTTCGTCGGCGACAAGTTCGTGCTGTTCCGAGGGTTCGATTTCGTGTACCCCCTGCTGGTCTTTCCGGCCACGCTCGGGTTCGCGTTCCTCGTGCTCTGCGCCGCCCTGGGACGCCACCATCTACCGCGTCAGCTGACGGTCCTGCTCCTCCTGCTCACCCTCGCCTGGAGCTGGGGCGTCAACAGCGCGCAGCGCGGCGCGACCTACTCCACCGCCTACAACTACGGGTCTTTCGGCCAGGAAGCGACGGCGCGGCGCATCGACTCGATCACCCGTCCGGGACAGCCGTACATCGGGTCGCGTGACGTCGCCTACTACGCGCGCAACCAGCTGTACGTCGACCAGGACACGTTCTGGGAACACATCGCGCGGCTCGACACGGCGGGCATCAAGACGTTCGACGGGCGCATCGCGGGCTACGACCGTGTCGACGTGGCGGCGCTCTTTCTCTGGGATCCCGAGCTGGGACGCCTGGCGCACACCTATCTGGACGACCGCTACGAGGTGGACTTCCAGGAGGGGCCTTTCCTAATCTTCGTCCGGACGTCGCCATGATCGTCGCCGAGGCGCGCACGGGGGCAGGCGCGCCACCGTCGCTCACGTCGGATGCGCCCTGGCTGCCGCGACTCGGCAGGGCGCTGCGCTCCGTGCTCTCGCCCGACCTCGCGGCCGTCGCCGCGATGGTGGCCGTCACGCTCGCCTTCTTCTGGCCATCCATCGCGGACGGGCTCGTCGTCCACGAGAACGACACGCGGATCTTCTACTTTCCGCTGTTCGTGCGCCTCAGCGAGGCGCTGAAGGCCGGACAGCTGCCGCTCTGGTCACCCCACATCTTCGGCGGCTATCCGATCTTTGCCGACGGCGAGGCCGGATCGCTCTACCCGCTGCACCTGCTCGGCCTGCTTCTCCTGCCGTTCGAGGCGGCGTTCGCCTGGCTGCGCCCGATCCGCTTCCTGCAGGCGGCGCTGTTCACGTTTCTGTTCTGTCGCGCGATCGGCGTCGGGCGGTTCGGGGCGGTCGTCGGAGCGCTCACCTTCGCATTCGGCGGCTTCGCCGTTGCGCAGATGCACCACACCAACATCAGCACGGCGGCGGTCTGGCTGCCACTCATCCTGGCGTTCGGTGAGCTCGCGCTCCGCACCAGCGGCCGGACGCGCTACGCCTTCGCCCTCTTCGCCGGGGTGGCGTTCGGCATGCAGGGCCTGGTCATCCACGTGCAGGTCGTGCTCATGTCCGTGCTGACCTTCGCGGCGTACTGCGGCTACCGCTGCACCGTGGGTCCGATCGGCATCGGGCCAGGCCCCTACTCACGCTTCGGCGCGCGCTTCGTGCCGCCCAGGCTGCGCCTTGTGCTGGGTCGCCCGCTCCTGGCGGTGGGACTCGTCGCGCTCGCCGGCGCGTGCGGCGCGGGGCTGGCCGCGGCGCAGCTCCTGCCCCTCTTCGAGCTGGGGACGTTCTCGTTCCGCGGGGGTGGCGTCGACTACGCCTTCGCGTCGCAGTACTCGCTGCCGCCGGTGCAGCTCGTCTCGCTCCTGTTTCCCGAGTTCTTCATGGCCGGTGACGGCTACTGGGGGCTGTGGTCCCACTGGGAGGTGTTCGTCTACTTCGGCGTCGCACCGCTGCTGCTGGCGCTGGTCGGTCTCGTCGCCGGGCGACGCCGGCTGGTGCTCTTCTTCGGCGCGGTCGGTCTCGCCTCACTGGTCATGGCGACCGGCGAGTACTCGCCGTTTGGCATCCACCGCGCCTTCTCGGGCCTGCCCGGCTTCTCGGTCCTGCGTGCCCCGGGACGCTTTTCCTACCTGGCGTCGCTCAGCGCGGCGATGCTCGCCTCGTTCGGCGCCGACGCGCTCACGCGCCGCCGCCGCCCGAGCCTGACCGCGCTCGTTCCGGTGCAGGCGCTGGCGATCGCCGTCCCCATCGCCGTCTCCGGCGCGGCCGCGTTCGTCGCGGCGAACAAGCCCGCCGCCATGGCGTGGCTCCAGGCGACGTTCATGCGCATGCGCGGCTTCGATCCCCGCTGGTCCCAAGAGCAGCTGTACACCGCGCTCGCGTCCTCGCTGGACGTGCTCAGCGTGCCCACGCTCCGCCAGCTCGTGCTCCTCGGCGCGAGCGCGGCGCTGTTCCTCGCGTGGGACCGTCTGCCGTCGCTCGCGCGCGCCTGGCAGACGCTGCTCGTGGCGGTCGTCGCGGCGGACCTCATCGCCGCCGGACAGCGCTTCCATCCCGCCGTCCCGTATGACGACTTCGCCGCACTGCCCGGCATGGCGCAGTACGTTCAGGAGCATCCCGGGCTGTTCCGCGTCTTCACGCAGAAGGGCTCGGCCGAAGAACCGAACCGCCTCCTGGCATACGGCATCGCCGACGCCAACGGCTACAGCTCGCTCGAGCCCGACCGTCACAGCCACCTGGCGTTTATGGCGGAGTACGCGCAGAACCCGCTGCTGGACCTCATGAACGTGCGCTACTACGCCGTGCGCAACGCCTACGTGCCGCAGGCGTCGTTCACGTACACGTCGTTCAACCCGCGCAAGCCGCTGATCAGCAGCACCGGCAAGAACCCCGCGGCCCGCGTGTCGTATGTGCTGGACGACGCGCCCGCGACGGTCCTGCGCATGATCGCCACCATGCGCTGGGCCACAGCCGTGCCGCAGGACGAGGAGGTCGCGCGCATCGTCACCACCGACAGCGCCGGGCAGCGGCGCACGCACGTCGTCCGCGCGGGCGTGCACGTCGCTGATTGGGCGTGGGAGCGCCCCGACATCCAGGCCAAGATCGCCCACGCCAAGCCGCCCGCGGCGTTCCGCTGGGAGCAGCGTGACGGCCGGTCGCAGCCCTACTGGGGCCACCTCTACTTCGCTGAGTTTCCCTTCGACCGACTGGTCCGCATCCGCCGCGTCGACGTGCTGATCACGCACCCCACCGCGGCGGTCGAGTTCTACGGCCTCTCGCTGTTCGACGACGAGTCGAAGGAGGTCACCAACCTCGATATCGACTCCAGCGCCCGCTTCCGGCGCGTCTACGTCGACAACGAGATGGCGCTCTATGAGAATCAGACCTGGCTCCCGCGCGCCTGGCTCGTCCCCGGCGCGGTGATCGAGAAGCCCAGCTCGGAGATCGTGACGCGCATGGCGCAAGGCGACTTCGCGCCAGAGCGGCTCGTGATCCTGGAAGAGCAGTTCGACCTGGCCAAGCTGCCCCCACCGCTTCCCGCCGAGGCGGCCGTCGCGCCCATCAGCTTCAACGCGCCGCGCGCCGACGAGATCTCCTCCGCCGCCGGGCACGTGCGCATCCTGCGCGCCGATCCGGAGCACCTCCGCCTGGAGATCACCGCCAGCCAGAACGCGATGCTCTTCATGAACGACCTGTTCTATCCTGGCTGGACGGCGCTGGTGGACGGCCAGGAGAGTCAGATCTACCGCGCCAACTACCTCTACCGCGCCGTCTACGTCCCTGCCGGCCCGCACGCGGTCGACGTCGTCTACCGGCCGCGCGCTTTCCGGTTCGGCCTCCTCTTGACCCTGCTCGCGTGCACCGGCGTGATTGGGGGGCTGTTCGCCCTGACCCGTCGCCGGGCTACTTGAGGACCTGCCGCACGTCGCGCGAGTAGCGCTTCATGTCCGGCGGCTCGTCCACCGGCAGGTTGCGGAAGAACTCGATGTACGGGCGGTCGTCGGTGATGATCGGCCCGTCCCCCACCACGCGCCGCAGCTCGTCCTCACTCGCATTGTAGTGGGTGAGCATTTCCGCCGCGCTCGGGAGGCCCGCTCTCGCCAGCTCGGGCTGCAGTCGCTGGTCGGCGAAGCGACGCTCGAGCGCCGCTTGGTCGACCTTGATTGGGCTCTTGGAGCCGATGATCAGGTCGCCGTCCTGCCACAGGGTGGCGTGCGGAAACGCCGCCATGAACGTGCGGATGATCAGCTTGTACTGGAAATCCGAAAAGGGTGGGATCCACTGCGCCATCAGGCCATCCTCCTCGAGCGCGGCGGCGCAGAGCCGGTAGTACTCGACCGAGTACAGCGTCGTGGCGCCAGCGTCGTTGGGGCGGATCGCGTCTCCGGAGATGACGTGGTACTTCTGCCCGGACGTGAGCAGGTGGTTACGCGCGTCACCCTGGCGGAGCGTGACGTTGGGCAGCTCCCAGAATCGGTAGTTCACGCGCCCGAACTCCGCGCTGCCCTTCACCGCCGCGATGACCGCGTCCGACAGCTCGACCGCATCCAGATGGACGCCGGGGTGGATCGCCACGGCGCCGGAGGTCGTCCCACCGCCGATGCCGACGATCAGCGCGCGCTGCGGGTTGGGATGCAGCAGCATCGGGTAGTGCGCGAGCAGGCGATGGAACGCGACGAGCGCCGGCTCGTCTCGCGCCTGTCCGCGCGAGTTGGTGAACAGGGTGATGTAGGAGTCCTTGTCACGCACGAGCGTGACCGAGCTCTCCAGCCCCTCGCGGTACCACACCACCTCCTGAGCCGGGAAACGCGCCCGGTTCAGATAGACCGCGAGGTCGGGCGCGGAGCGCACCGCCAGCACGAAGGCGATGCCACCCAGCATCGTCAGCGCCAGCTTCACGACGACGTGGACGCGCGGCGCCGCCCACAGGACCAGCGCGGCCGCCCCCAGGCTCCCCAGCGAAAGCAGCGTCAAGCTGCGCTGCGACGCGAAGTGGGGCAGCAGATAGAAGCCCGCTAGCAGCGATCCGGCGATGGCGCCGAGCACGTTCGCGGCATACAGGGTCCCGACGCGGCGCGCCGCGTCGGGACGATCGCCCGCGTAGATCTGCGCGGCGGCGGGGAACGTCATGCCCGAGAGAAACATGCTCGGGACGATCGCCACGAACGCCGACAAGACCATGAAGCCGTCGTCGTTGGTCGCCAGCAGCGAGAGACCCGGCCACGCCGAGACGAGCGCCACCGCCGCCGGCAAGTTCGAGAGGACGGTGATCGAGACCACCGCCGTCAGTCCGATCCCCAGCTCGAGCAGGGCGAAGATGAGCCACCAGTTGAGCCGCCGTCCCAGCGCCCCCGCCAGCGGGCTGATCACATAGCTCCCCGCGGCAATCCCGAACAGCACCATCGCCAGCATCAAGGTGAAGCCGTACGTGCTGTTGTCCTTGGAGAAGAGCGAGAGTAAGCGCGTCCAGACCACCTCGAACGCCAGCCCGCACAGGCCCGACACGAGAAAGGCGACCAGTACGACCGCTCGACGCGCCCACGCGTCGTCTCGCACCGCCGCCCTTGCCTGGACGCCCTCATCTGTCGCGGCGTGACGCGCGCCACCGCTCCCCAGGACCAACGATGCCAGCAGCGCGACGACGCCGACTCCCAGGTTGATGGCGCCCGCGGTGTTGATGCTGGCACGCACGCCGTAGTCGCCGATCAGAAAGAAGCCCGCCCCGACCGTGCCCGCGATGGCGCCAAACGTGTTGATGGCGTAGAGCACGCTGACGCTCCCGCCCAGCGACGAGCCCCGGATCAGCGACGACTTGAGCATCACGGGGAGCGTTGCCCCCATCAGCGTCGTGGGGATCAGCAAGATCGCGAACGCGATCACCAGCCGCAGCGCGCCGGGCACGAAGTCGTCCTGCGCGCCGCCCGCGACGAGCGCCGGCACGGCCTCCTCAATCCAGCGGTTGATCGCCGGATAGACGTCACGCAGCCGGCCGAACGCCCACGGCGTCAGAAGACCGGTCGCCCCGATCCCGCACTCGACCAGGCCGTACACCAGGAACGGGTTGCGTACCCGCTCGGCGATCCGCCCGGCGATGAACGAGCCCAGCGCCAGCCCGGCCATGAACCCCGCCAGCACCGTGCTCACGGCGTGCACCGTGACGCCAAAGATCAGACCGAGGATGCGAACCCACGCCACCTGGTAGATCAGCCCGGCCGCTCCCGACGCGAAGAAGAACGCCGCTATGAGGAGGAAGAACAGGAACCGGGAGAGCGCCGCGCCGGTGCGGGACCCCGCCGGCGCCAGCGCCGGCGGGCGAAGTGATGAGACCTCAGATGCCAAGAGGTTGGCGATGGTACCAGTACCCTTCGGCGATGACCTCCTCGCAGACCGACTCGTTCGATCCATCCCCCAGCCCACGTCTCGAGGAGGATGTTGCGCAGAAGCTTTCCCAGGTCAGCACGGCCACGCTCTCGTCTGTACTGCTCAAGTTCGGCCTCCGCAACACGTTCATGACCGACGTCCATCCACTGACCCCCGGGACGCGGCTAGTCGGCCAGGCGTACACGCTCCGCTACATCCCGATGCGCGAGGACCTCGACGCCGACGCGCTCGACGGGCGCTTCGACAACCTGACCAACCTGCAGCGCATCGCCATCGAGCACGTCGGGCCGGGGGACGTGCTGGTGATGGACGCGCGCGGCGACATTCGCGCCGGCACGATCGGCAACATCCTGGTGACGCGCATGCGCCAGCGCGGCGCCGCCGGACTTGTGACCGACGGCGCCTTCCGCGACGCAGCCGGGATCGCCGCGGTCGGCCTACCCGCCTACAGCCGCGGAACGCACGCGGCGACCAACGTCACCCTCCACCATCCCGTGGACGTGCAGCTGCCGATCGCGTGCGGCGGCGTCTCGGTCTTCCCCGGCGATGCGCTCGTCGGCGACGGCGACGGCGTGATCGTCATCCCGCGTCACCTCGCCGCCGAGGCCGCGTCGCGCGCGCTCGAGCAGGAGCGTCGCGAGCGCTTCATCCTGGGCAAGGTCCAGTCCGGCGCCAGCATCATCGGCACGTACCCCCCCAATGAAGCGACGCTGGAGGAGTTCCGGAAGAGCGCCGCCAGTTAGGCGATCGCGTCCCGGCCGCGCAGGTACCCGTAGTAGTAGAGCACCGCCGCGATCGCCGCGCCCACGATCGGCCCAACCCACCATATCCACGCGTCGGCGAAGTTCCCCGACACGACCGCCGACCCAAACCACCTGGCCGGGTTCATCGCCGCGCCGGACACAGCTCCCGTCGCCAGGATGTCGATCACGATCGTCAGACCGATCATCAGCGACGCGATCGTAGATGGTCCCCGCTTGTCGACCGCCACGCCGAAGATCACGTACGCCAGGAAGAACGTGGTGACAATCTCCGCCGTCAGCGCGTTTGTCGCGTCGAACCCCTTGCCGATCGCGGGGTTGCCGTACCCGACCTTGGAGAGCATGCTGCTCGGGAAGAGCAGCGTGGCCAGGAACGCGCCCACGACCGACCCGACGAGCTGGGCGACGATGTAGAGCGCC
>DASTZM010000736.1:0-14951 GCA_035764305.1 Chloroflexota bacterium
TTGGTCAGGCGCTTGGACATCTCGATGATGTCGTCGAAGGTCGTCTTGTCGTCCGGCGGCTTGACGCCGGCCTTCTGGAAGAGGTCGGCGTTGTACCAGAGCATGTTCGGCCCATGGTCGTAGGCGATGCCGTAGACGGTGCCGCCGCGCGAGTACATGTCGAGCGCGATCTTGGGGAAATCGTTGACGTCGAACGCCTTGTCCTTATTGAGGTAGGGCGAGAGCGGCGTGGCGATCTTGTTGCTGATGTAGAACTGGATCTGGGTGCCCTGGGCGTAGTACATGTCCGGCAGGTTGCCCGCGGCGGCGTCCACCACCAGCTTGGTCATGCCGTCGAACGACGACGAGCTGCCGCCGAGGTACTCCATGGTCAGCCAGGGGTACTTGGCGTTGATCGCCTTGTTCGCCGCGTCGTAGGCGCCCCACTGCGTGCTGGCGGGAGATTGGATGTTGGTCGTGAGCTTGACCGGCGGGTGGTTCCTGCTCGCCGCCTCGCCCGACCCACTCCCGGTCGCGCCGCACGCGGCGAGGAGCAGTCCACCCACCGCCCCGCCCGTACCGGCAACCACGTGGCGCCGGCTGACTCGTGTCCCTGGCATTCGGCTAACCCTCCTTAGGCTCTTGCTGCGGGAAATTGGCGAGCACGCGCTCGGCCACCTCCCAGATGTGGGCGCGGATCGCGGCGGCGGCCAGCACCTGGTCGCCGGAGCGGTAGGCGGCGATCAGCGAGCGGTGGCGCTCGGCGAGCTCGACCGGGTCCGGGTTGAGCAGGCGCGTGTAGGTGGTGAAGCGCCAGTTGAGCGGGTTGACCCCCAGCCAGGTCTTGAGGAGGAGCTCGTGGCCGGCGCGCTCGACGAGATATCTATGGAAGGCGACGTTCATCTCGACCGAGTGCGCGAACGTCTCGCCGCCGGAGTTGTGCAGCGCCGCCGCGGCGGCCATCTCGTCGACGATCTCGTCGAGGTTGCGGTAGTCGGCCTCGGTCAGGCGAGGCATCGCCAGCCGCGCGGCGAACGCCTCCAGCTCCATGCCCAGGGAGTAGCGCTCGGCCGCCTCGGCGCGCGTGATGCGCCGCACGAAGGTCCCGCGATGCGGTCGGGTGACGACCAAGCCGTCGCGCTCGAGCGTGCGTAGCGCCTCGCGCACGGGGGTCTGGCTGATCCCCAGCTCGCGCGCCAGCTGGTACTCCACGATCTGGTCGCCCTCGCCGAGCTGGCCGGTGAGGATGCGCTCCTCCAGCGCCTCCCGCACGCGGGCGGGCAGCGAGCGGCGCTCCTCCAGTTGGACCGGAGGGGCGTTATCGATAATCACGCACGCTCAGATATACAACGCCGCGTCTTTGCCGTCAAGGGGGCCAGCAAAACCGGTTGTATCCGGCCACGACTTGACACCCGGCCCGCGGCTATCGATAATCGCCCCGAGCGATGAGAGGTCTACAGATCACGCGCCCCGGGCACTTCGAGATCGTCGACGTGCCCCGGCCGACGATCCTGGCCGACGAGGTCGTCGTCGAAGTCAAGGCAATCAACTCCTGCACGCACTGGGACCTGACGGTCTGGGACGGGATCGACATCTTCGGTCGGCCCGGCCACCCCGAATACCCCTACTACGTGGGCGGGCCCGGTCACGAGTGGTCCGGAACGGTGGTCGAGAAGGGCGACCAGGTTACGACCGTGAATGTCGGCGACCGCGTCGCCTACTGGGGCTCGCCGCCGGGCGTGAGGCGCCTGCGCAGCAGCGGGCGCGAGTACGGCGGCTACGTGCAGTACGTGGGGGTGCACGAGCGCTCGGTGCTGCCGTTCCCGCAAGGCCTCTCCTGGAAGGAGATGGCCATGCTCGAGATGCTCTCCTGCGTGACGCAGGGCGTCGTGCGCGCCGGCGATCTGACGGGGCAGCGCGTCGCCGTCTCGGGGATGGGGGCGGCCGGGCTGATGATGCTCCAGGCGCTCAAGACGCTCGGGCCCGACACGCTCACGGCGATCGACGTGCAGTCCGACCGGTGCGAGCTGGCGGTGCAGCTGGGGGCCGACCGGGCGGTCAACCCGCGCTCGAAGGAGTGGGCCGACCTGCGCGAGGACGAGTTCACGATCGCGGTGGACTGCTCGGGGGTGCCGGCGGCGATCGAGGGGGATCTGGATCACACCGCCGGCCGGCTGATCATCTTTTCGGTGCCGGAAGCGGACTTCCGCGTGCCGCAGGCGGCGCGCCGGCGGGGCACGGTCATCGAGTACACGCGCACGCCGGCCGGGAGACCGGGAAAATACGCGCGCCACCTGCTGACCAGCGGCCAGGTGAACGTCAAGCCGCTGCTGACGCACGAGGTGAAGATCGAGGAGTTCACGAAGGGGCTGGACCTGCTGCGCTCGCGCGAGGCGATCAAGGTCACCTTCGACATGGGCAACCCGGCGTAGGGTAGGGTCGCGGTCAGATGGGCAAGCAACGCCGGATCATCGACCTCTCGTTCGAGGTCTACCAGGGCATGATGGTCTACCCCAGCGTGGCGAAGCCGGTGATCGTGGAGATGGAGAACCACGAGCAGATGGCGCGCAGCATGGGAACCGACAAGCTGGGTATCACGCACCTGCCGAACCACTGCATGATCGTGACGGGCGACCACGTGGGGACGCATCTGGATTCGTGGGGGCACGTGAACCCGGAGGCGCCCCGCGTGGAGGGGATCCCGCTGGAGTACTGCTACGGCGACGGCGTGGTGCTGGACTTCACCGCCAAGGGGCCGGGCGACGAAATCTACCCTGAGGACGTCGAGCGGGCGCTGGGGAAGATCGAGTACGAGATCAAGCCGCTGGACATCGTGCTGCTGCGCACCGACGCGGCGAAGTATCGCGACGAGAAGCGCTACCTGACCGACCACCCCGGCATGACCAAGGAGGCGGTGCACTGGCTGCTGGACCGGGGGGTGAAGATGATGGGGATCGACGCGCCGGGGTTCGACCCGCCGGTGCCGAACATGTTCGAGCGGAAGAAGTTCTGGGAAGCGCACATGGTGATGCTGGAGCGCGAGTACTACCACCTGGAGAACATGGGGAACCTGCACGAGATCCCGGCGCCGTACCACTCGTTCACGGTGAGCGTGCTGCCGATCAAGTGGCGGGGGGCCAGCGCGGCGCCGGTGCGCGCCGTGGCGATCGTGGAGGATTGATCAGATGCTCGACCCCAAGAAGATCGGCCACACCGGCATCACCTGGCCCACCCAGCCCGTCGAAGACAAAGTCGCCGACACGGCGGCGGTGGGGTTCACCGCCTTCGAGACCTTCGGCCACGTGATCGAGAACTACCCCGGCGGCGCGCCCGCTTTCAGAGACCTGATCCAGAAACACGGGCTGGTGTACTCGGCGTCGTACTGCGCGCGGACGTACATCGATCCGGTGCGGGCGGAAGACGACATCGCCAAAGTGATGGAGTGGGCGCGCATCTCCACGGAGGTGGGGGCGGAGACGATCGTGGTGTCGTGCCAGCGGCGTGAGAAGCCGAGATACTCGGCAGAGGAGTATGCGGGGCTGGCGAAGACGCTCAACACGCTGGGTGGACGCATCCGCGACGAGCTGGGGTTGCGTACGACGCTGCACCCGCACACGGGCACGCCGGTGGAGACGCCCGATGAGATCAAGCGGGTGGTGGATGCGCTCGACCCGAAGGCGTGCGGCTTTGGACCGGATACGGGGCAGATCGCGCAGGCGGGTGGGGACGCGGTGAAGCTGGTGCGCGAGTACGCGCCGGTGGTGACTCACGTGCACGTGAAGGACTACGGTGGGACACCGGTCACGCACGACTCCGACGGGAAGGTGGCGCACGATCCCACCGGGTACGTGGGCTACACGCCGGTGGGGGAGGGTGTGATCGAGTTCGTGCCGATGTTCAGGGCGCTGCGCGACGCGGGCTTCGATGGGTGGCTGATGGTGGAGCTGGACGGCACGCCCCGCGCGCCGCGGCCGCCCAAGGAGGCTGCCGCCAGGAGCTACCACGGGCTGATAGATGCGATTCGAAGGGCGAACGCCGCATAGGGAGGTAGCTGCTCCGGCCGGCGCGCGCCGGCGGCTCCATGCACGGCAGCGCCGCACGGATCAGAAGCTGAGCGTGGCTGCGCCCGAGGCGAGGTATTCGACGACGTTGGCGGCGGTGACGATGCGGGCGCCTTCGATGAGGGTGTCCTCGGTGATGCCGCGGGGCTTGGTGCAGGCGCCGCAGGCCCAGACCTGGCCGCCGTTCTCGACGAACGAGCGGATCACGTCGCGGAGCGGCTGGAATCCCTCCTTTTGGATGTCGTCCGCGTAGCCCTTCGTCGCGAGCCAGACGCCGTCCACGGTCAGCAGCACGACCGCTTCCTGGTCGGCGGTGGCGGCGACGTTGCCGACGATGAAGGGCAGCGTGGCCCGCTCGGCGTCCTCTCTGCCGTGGGTGCAGTTCGCCATGATCTTTGCCATTGTCTGTGTTCCTCTCGTGGTTGGGGGCCGTGTGGCTCCGGTTATTTCTTGCGCAGGTAGAAGCGCAGCACGTCGCCATCGGTATCCGCCGCGGCGAGCGCGTTGCCGGTCAGGCGGCTCCATGCCGGAATGCCCTCGCGCGCGGCGGGGTCGTCGCTGCGCACTTCGAGCACCTGGCCGCTCTGGAGCTCGCGCATGCGGGCGCGGATCAGTGGGGTCAGCGTGGCGCAGCCTTCGCCCCGTGCGTCGAGCATCGCATCCGCCGCCGGCGATGCGGACGGAGCGTCCGCCGCCTCGGGCGCGTCCGGCGCGTCCGGCGCGTCAGGGGGAGTGTCCTCCGTCCGGAACCCGGAGCAGAGGAGGTCCAGCGTGGTGATCGTGCCGGTGCGTGGGTTGACGTTGACGTAGGCGTGCTGCTCGATCACCTGCCAGCCGTCCTCGTCGTGCAGGCGGAAGCGATAGCTCAGGTACTGGCGGCCGGCGACGTCCGACACCCCGGCGGCCAGCAGCTCGAACGAGTCGGCATCGCCGAACCAGCGGCGCGGAAAGGAGGCGGTCTCGGCGGGGCCGGCGGCTTCGTACAGCCGGGACGGGGTCAGCGCGCGAAAGCGGACCGCCGGATCGAGCGTCGCCTCGACCGCCGCGAAGTCACGCCGTGCCAGCGCGGCGAGCAGCGTCTGGGCCGCGGACAGCTGGGGCTTGCGGGCGGAGATGGCCACACTCTGGGTGCCGAACTTGTACGCGCTGCTTTCGGACGCGGAGCCGCCGAATGCGTCCCACCGCTGATCCGAGAAGCGCACGTCCACGAACCCAGCCGCCTCGACGACGGCCCTCGTCTCTCCTTCCAGGAGAGCACCGGCAATTCAGCCGGTCCAGAGATCGATGTCTTCTCTCGCGTCCTGTGGCACGGCGCGGGTGACGACGATGTCGGCGATCTGCAGGCGCCCGCCGGGCTTGAGCACGCGGAAGAGCTCGCGGTAGACGGCGTCCTTGTCGGGGCAGAGGTTGATGACGCCGTTCGAGGTGACGACGTCGGCGTAGGCATCGGGTACGGGCAGCGCCTCGGCCAGGCCCTCGCGGAACTCGGCGTTGGTCACGCCGACGCGTTGGGCGTTGGCGCGTGCCTTCTCGAGCATGGCGGGCGTCATGTCCACGCCGATCACCCGGCCGGTGGGTCCCACGTGCCGGGCGGCGATGATGGCGTCCAGGCCCGCGCCGCTGCCCACTTCCACGACGCACTCTCCCGGTCCCGGCGTTCCCCACAGCCACGGGTTGCCGACGCCGGCGAACGACTCGACGGCGACGTCGGGCAGAGGATCGACATCGGCCGGGTCGTAGCCGAGCAGCGCCGCCAGCGGGCGGCCGGTGTGGAAGTGGAAGCCCTTCGCGGGGTCGGTCGCCACGTCGGCGTACTCGTCCTGCACGGCGCGTCGCAGCCGGGCCACGTCCAGATTGATGGGACACGCTCCCGGGGACGGATGCTGTGACTCGGCGAGGGGGCTCGTGTCGGTACGGGTGGCTGCGTGGGTGGACATGCGTTTGCTCTCCCCTTCGACAATAGGGGGAGCGCGCGGCGACCGCATGGGACAAACGTCCCATTTGCGCTGGCGAGAGGGGCGTCGGTCGAGGAGGTGGTGCTCAACGGAGAAGAGCGTCGCGCCCACTCGAGTCCTGACGCCTAGCTTGGTGTAGACGTGCTCCGGGTGGTGGCGCACGGTGTGCTCGCCGAGGAAGAGCGCCTAGGCGAGCGGGCGTGATAATGCCCTGTCGTGCGGGTGGTCATCTTCGGCGCGTCGGGACGCACGGGGCGGCGGCTGGTCGAGCAGGCGCTCGCCCGGGGGCACGAGGTGACGGCCTTCGTGCGGGACCCCGCGAAGCTGGCGCTCACGCACGATCGGCTGCGTGTGGTGCGCGGTGACGTGTCCGACGGGGAGCGCGTCGCCGAGGCGATCGCCGGTCAGGACGCGGTGCTGTGCGCGCTGGGCGCAAGGGGGCCGGCGTTCGACGCCATGACGGTGGGGGCGCGACAGATCGTCGCCGCGATGCGCGATCTCGGCGTGCGCCGCCTGATCACGCTCACGGGGGCCGGCGTCCACGACGCGCGTGACCGCCCCGGGGTGATCGGCAGGGTCATGGTGTTCCTGCTCAAGACGCTCCAGCCGCGCGTGCTGGCCGACGCGGAGCGCCACTGCGAACAGGTGAGGGCGAGCGGGCTCGACTGGACGATCGTCCGCGTCCCGCGCCTGACGGACGGGCGGGGCACGGGCCGGGTCCGCGCCGGCTGGGCCGGCGTCAACACCGGCCCGACGATCTCGCGCGCCGACGCCGCCGGCTTCATGCTCGACCAGCTCGATGGCGGGGCCTACGTGCGCCAGGCGCCGATGATCAGCAACTAGCGGCCAGACCCGGTAGCCGGCGAGGTCTTGGCGGGCGAGGCGGTGGGTGGCGGTGGTGAGGAGCGGGGCGGCGATGGCGGTGACGGCGGTCGTCATGCGGGGACGCGGAGGGCGGCGGCGTCGCCCGTGTAGCGCGTGACCTCGCTCACGGCGATCGGGTCGGTCTTCCCCTTGACGTGGACCGGCTCGAGCGGCGTGCCGGCGACGACGTTCCTGACTCGCGCGTAGGTCTCCGGCCCGACCAGCACCTGCCAGGGCTTCGCGACGTCCTTCAGCCGGCTGGCCAGGTTCACGGTGTCACCGAGGTGAGTGAACTCGCGCCGCGAGACGCCCACGTCGCCGACGATGGCCACCCCGGTGTTCACCCCGACGCCGATCGCCAGCGGGCTCATCACCCGCTGACCCCACTCGTCCTGCAGCGCGCGCTGGCGATCGACCATCGCGAGCGCGCACGCGACGGCGCGCTGCGGATGGTCGTCCTGTGGAAACGGCGACCCGAAGACGGCCATCACCGAGTCGCCGATGTACTTGTCGACGATGCCGTCGTAGTCGAACACCACGCCGGCCATCGCCTCGAGGTGCTCCCCCACCATCTCGGCAACCACGTCGGGCTCGAGCCGCTCGGAGAGCGCGGTGAAGCCCCGGATGTCCGAGAACAGGACGGTGACGTCGAGCCGCTCGTGCTTGCGCTGTGCCGCGACGCTCTCCGGGTCGCCGATCAGCTTATCCACGACGCGGGGCGAGAAGTGCGTCTCGAGCGTGGCCCGGATGCGCTGGATGGCGCTGACGAACGCTTCCTTCTTGATGGCGCCGTAGAGCACGCCGCCCACCGTGCGCAGCAGCCCCTCCTCAATAGCGTCGAAGGCTTTAGTCTGGGGGACGTACACGTTGACCCAGGCGAAGGCCTCGCCCTGGTAGGCGACGGGGACGATGATCCCGTCCTCAAAGCCCGCCTGACGCGGGAGGTCGCCCAGACTCTGCGCCACCTCCCTCACGCGCAGCGGCCGGCCGAGGGCGAGCGCCCGTTCCATGGCGGCCTTCTCCAGTCCGGCGAGGTGGGGCTGGAGGTCCTGGTGCGCGCCCGCGACGGGGCACGACGCCATGCCGCTCATCGTCGTGTCGCCGTCGAGCACGTCTTCGCGCACGAAGTGGACGCACGCGTTCCGGGCGCCGAACGCGGCCTTGATCTGGTCGACTGCCTTGTTCAGAATGTCCGCCGTGGTGGCGGAGCTGTCCGAATTGGCGGCGGCCTGGGCGGCCTCGAGCAGGTGGAGCACGGCCAGCGGCTGCGTGGCGGACTGCGCCTGCGCGGCGGCGCCGGCGAAGGGGCGAAAGAGGGCGCGGACGGCGCGGGTGAGGGTGCCCAAGAGGGCAGATGCTGCCAGACGGGCGGCGAGCATGGCGGGGTGGGTGACGCAGGAGGAGGGGAGGCGGCTGTGGTGGCGGTACGCGGCGCAGGCGGACGAGAGCGTGCCCCAGGGGGAGGAGGGGGATGGTCAGGGCGCGTAGCGGTCGTGCGGCCGGACGCGCCGCGGGTCAGCCGTCGAGCGAGCCCGAGCCGAACTGACCGGCGTAGCGGGCGGCGATGGGGCGGAAGGCGTTGAGGGTGGCGGGGGAGAGGTTGGCCGCGGCGGCCACGAGTGTAGTGGGGTTGGACTCGACGAGCACGACGGGCGTGCCGCCGATGAGGTAGACGTTGGGGTCGTCGAGATCGGTGTGCATCGTGGCGCCGGGCAGGTCGACCCAGAAGGCGCCGGCGGCGGGGTCGGCGCCGATGGGGTAGCTCTCGCCGGAGGGGGCGACGCGGAGGGCGTTGCCGTCACCGGAGACGGGGAGCAGGACGGAGATGGGGGTGGGGGCGGCGTTCCAGAGGACGGTGACGCGGCGGCCGGGGGAGTCGAAGACGATCTGGCGGAGGTCGCCGGGGGCAAACAGGCGGGCGGTGTCGTAGTGGGAGAAGTACTGGGCGGCGACGCGGAAGGCGTGGTAGGCGGGGCGGGCGGAGAAGTCCTGGCGCAGGAGGGCTTCGCCGTTCACGACGTCGCCGTCGCCGTCCTTCATGCGGTAGACCTCGATCTTCTCGACGCCGGAGGCGAGGCCCATGGCAATGCCCTGGAGCAGGTAGTCGGCCTGCTCGGCGAGCGTGGCGCGGCGCTGCGCGGGCGAGCCGAGGGCGGTGCCGGCGTTGACGGGGTCGTCCCAGGGGATGACGTTGGTCTCGGTGATCCAGATCGGCTTCTCGAAGCCGCGCTCGCGCATGAGCTGGCGGTACAGGGAAGGGACGGTGTACAGGTTCTCGGGGTTGGTGTAGAGGTTGAGGGCGGCCAGGTCGAAGTAGTAGCCGTTGGCGGGGGCGGTGGGGTCGGCGGCGACCTGATCGAGGAAGCGGTTGAACCACTGCTCGCGGACCATGTGGATGTCGGTCCAGTAGGTGGTGGCGGCGGTGGAGACGCGCGCGTTGGGGTTGACCTCCTTGGCCGCGAGGTAGGCGACCTTGAGGAGCTGGTAGTAGTCGGCGGGAGTGCCGGACCAGATGTAGTAGGCGGCGTTGGGGGAGTCGGGGGTGATGTCGGGCTCGTTCCACACGATCCACGTGTCGATCCGTCCCTGGTAGTGGCGCACGACCTGGCGGACGAACTGGCCCCAGTAGTTGTCGGGATGGTTGTAGGGCAGGTACAGGTTCTTGGGGACCGACGTGCCGCCGCGCGAGGGGTCCTGGGCAGCCCAGTCGGGCGTGTTGACGAGGAGGCCGACGACCTCGACGCCACGGGCGCGCTCGTCGTCGATATATGAATAAGGAAGGTAGAAGGGGTTGAGGGGCTGGCCGGGGCCGCTCTGGAGGCCGCGCCACCAGAAGGTCATGCGCTCCCAGCGGACGCCGGCGTCGTAGGGGAGAGAGGTCTGGCCGGCGCGGAACGCCTCGACCGCGCCCAGACGGCCGTCGGTGCCGGCGAGCGGGGCGAATGTAACGGCGGGGGAGGCCGGTGCGGGCGCCGGCGCGGTCGCGGCTGGGGACTCGGCGAGGGAGGTGGCTAGACGGGGCGGCTTGGGGGCAGCCTCGATCGCGCCGGGGGTGGCGAGCAGCGACGACAGAAGGGTGGCGAGCCCGATCGCGAGGCGGGCAAGCTGCGTCGCGGCGCGTGCCGGGGGAGCAGGGGTTGCGGGGGCCGCGTGGGCGGCCGGAGTCACGTGGAAGGGGCGAATCACAGTGCCGGGTCTCTCGGGTCGGGGCGTTGGCGGACCGTTACGGAGGCGTGCAACGTCACGGCGGTGTGAAGGCGCGTGACGCAGCCTTATCAAAACGACGCCGGCCCGCTGGAGATAGGCCCGGCGAGGCGCTGCTGGCGCTGTGACGGATTTCCTTGTCTGCGGGTCGGAGTGCGCCTAGGATTGGGCCCCAGATGGGAAGCGTGCCGGTCAAAGCCAAGCGGGTGGCAGGGACGTTCCGCCCGATGCGGGACGTCGATTCACTGCTCGCGGAGCTCGACGCGGCGATCGCGGACTTCGCCGCGCGGCGTCCTACGGCGGGGCGGCGGCGCGGTGCCGCCGGCGCGGACGGGGAGGGGGAGGTTCGGGTGTATCTGGACCGTCTGTTTGCGCTGCTGGAGGAGGACTTGCCTCACTCGACGCCGCCCGAAATCCAGGTGGCGCGGCGCCGCAACTAGGATCGTCAGGCGACGGCCCTCGGTCTCGCGCCGCGCGGCGTTCTACGGCGGGAGCGGCGCCGGCTAGACCACCGTGCGGCGGCCGGAGAGGAGGCGCAGCAGGGCGATGAGGATGCACGCGCCGACGAAGGCGATGAGGATGCTGGGCAGGTCGAAGCCGGTGATGTTCCGGCCCGCGAGGGTGCTGAAGAGCCAGCCGCCGATGAACGCGCCGATCACGCCCACCACCATGTCCCCGACGAGCCCAAAGCCGCCGCGCATGACGTAGCTCGCGAGCCATCCGGCCACGAGTCCCAACAGCAAAAAGATCAGCAGACTCATTTTCGATCCTCCGGGATACGTTACTGATCAACGGGAGTGCAGGCCCCGTGCCAGGGGCCGGTGGCCTCGGTACGCCTCGGTGTCTCCGGCGCAGCGGTCCTCGGCGCACCGCCGACCGGTGTGCTGGGGACCGTTTGACGCGCGGCTGACGTGCGACGCGCGGCAGATTAGGGAGCTAGGCGAGCGCGCCGAGGACATGGCTCAGCAGGTCTGCGAGCGCCCCTGTCGCGGCGTTGCTGTCGAGCAGGTGGGCAAGAGGCGGAGGCGCTCGACGCGAGCGCGTAAGCCGGCGGGCTAGCGCTTGCCCCTCTTCGGTGCGGCGGGCGCGGGGGTGGGGGCGGTCGTCGCGGGCGCCGGGGCGGGCGCCGCCTGGGCGGGTGCGGACGCGGCGGGCGCTTCGGGTGGGGCCGAGATGGCCATCACCTGCGACCGGGTCGCGAGCACTTCGTCCCCGAGCAGGCCGAGCTGGACCTCGTAGGGGGTGCCCGCGAGCTCGGGGTGGTACTCGAGGCGCGCGCGCTGGAAGTACTGGACGGCGAAGGGCCAGCCGTTCTCGCCGTAGAGCTCCTCGCTGATCGGGTAGCCGAAGGACTCGAGGCCGCCCCGCGCGTCGAAGAAGCGGAGGAAGGCGGCGTGCAGGCCGTGACCGGTCTCGGGGTAGTAGCGATCGCTGGTCGTGCTGACGAAGGCTTCGCCCAGATCGAACGGCCGGCGCGCGGCGGTCAGCTCGTCGCCGAGGAGGCCGAGCTGGACCTCGTACGGCGTGCCGGCGTGCTCGGGGAAGTACTCCATCTTGGCGCGCTGGAACCACTGGACGACGCGGCCCGACTCGATGGTCTCGGCGGCGACGGGGAAGCCGAACCGGTCGAGCCCGCCGTAGCGCGAGAAGAACGTGTAAAAGGCGCCGCCGACGGTCTGGCCGGTCTCGGGGAAGGTCCGCGAGGTGGGGGGCGGTGGGGCCACCGGGGCCGGGGCGGGAGCGGGAACGGGGAGCGGCGGTGGGGCAGGCTGACCGCCGACGCGGGCGCGCCACTGGTCGCCCAGCTCGCGGGTCAGGTCGAGGTAGAGGGAGCCCCACTCGCCGGTGGGGTGGATCTCTGTCCTTTCCTTGGTCTCGTTGTAGGAGGTGATGATGACCATGGCGGGGCTGGTGCCGATGGCGCCCTGCCAGGCGGCGCGGTAGTAGGCGCCGTTCTGGCGGTCGCGGTAGGACCACTGCGACGGATCGCTGCCGGAGCCGTAGTAGCCGCCGGGCATGACGGTGGCGACCCACAGCTTGGAGGCGTCGTAGGAGCGCAGGCGGTTGGCCCAGCCGGCGAGCGCGCCGGCTGGGTCGGCGGACCAGGCCATGGAGTAGAGGTGGAGGGCGTCAAAGGCGGGCATGTAGGAGAGGGTGCCGGTGCCCGCGGCGGTGTCGCCGCCCTCGGCGACCCAGATGCTGGTGCGGTTGGGGTCGGCCTTGGCGCGGATGGTCTGCCAGGTCTGCTGGGCGGTCTGGCCGGCGTACCTGGGCACGCTGGGCGGCTGCCAGAAGACGATGACGGGGCGCCCCTGGTAGCTGAGGTAACCCGGGTCGGCGGCGTCCTTACTAAGGAGAGAGGCGATGCGCTGGGCGATCGCGTCGGGGCTGGGGTAGGTCTGGGGCTCGATGCCGGCGACGACGTGGACGGTGGTGCCGCGCACGGCGGCGAGGTGGCCGGCCAGGTCGCGCGCGCCGGTCTCGGAGACGATCAGGGCGTCGATCCTGGCGGCGGCGGCGTTCTTGACGTCGGTGGCCAGCCCCTGGCTGAACTGCGGGTAGTACCAGGCCAGGACGGGGGCGGCGACGTCACCGGCCGCGAGGGCGGCCGGTGGGGTGGCGGGCAGCGGGACGGCGACGGCCGCGATGGCGGCGAGCGCCGCGAAGACGCGCTGGAGGAGGCGGTGTCGGATCATGGGTGGCTTGCTCCGGGTGGGGTGGCCTAGGGCAGCTTGGGCATGAGCTTGAGGGCGGAGAAGGCGGGGCGGGGGGAGCCGTCGGCGCGCAGGATGCCGAAGGCCCACTTCTCGTCGGCGGGCGGGACCATCTGCTGGAAGTTGAGGTTCCAGACGAACATGCCGTCGACCCAGCCGTACTCGCGCGCGAGCTGGTAGGCGCGGACCATGTAGCGCGCCTGGTCCTGCTCGGTGTTGTCGAGGCCGTACTCGTAGCCGCGGGCGCCGTTGACGGTGCTCCAGCCGAACTCGGTGACCCACAGCTTCTTGGCGGCGTCGCCGTAGAGCGCCATGATGTTGCGCAGCTGCTCGATGCGCCGGAAGTAGAAGGACATGTGCCCCTTGAAGGTGGTGGAGGCGACGGTCCGCAGGTCGGGGGTGTCGTCGGGCGGGTTGTTGAAGCCGCCGGCGTGGGCGCCGATGGCGTCGCAGACGGTGGCAAAGACGCCGCTCTGGTAGAGGTAGCACTGCTCGAGGTAGACGACGTCGTCGACGGCGACGTTGGGGTCGTTGAAGCCGGTGGGGGTGGGGGCGCCGGAGATGACGACGGCGGCGGGATCGGCGGCCTTGACGGCGGGATAGACGGCCTTGAGGAGCTCGACGTACTGGCCCGCGCTGATGCGGCCACCACCCCATTCACGGGCGAAGTTCTGCTCGTTCCACACCTCGTAGGCGTGGACGCGGCCGGCGTAGCGGGTGGCGAGGCGGGACATGAAGTCGGCCATGGCGGCGTAGTCGTCGGGCGGGCCATCGGTCCCGCCTAGGGCCCGGCTCCAGGCAGGGGCGGTGACGACGCTGAAGAGGACCTTCAGGCCGGCGGCGGCGGCGGCCTCGACGATGGTGTCGAGGGGACCCCAGGCGGGGGAGCCGGGGACGGACTCGACGTCGCCCCAGCGGACCTGCTGCTTGACCCAGCCGAAGCCGGCGTCCTGGACGTAGCCGGCGATGCGGGCGGCGTCCTGGTAGTAGAAGTGGGCCTGCATGCCGTAGGCGAAGGAGGGCGGCGGGGGCTGGGCGGCGGGCTGCGCGGCGGGATCGAGGGGCGTTTCGGCTGGCATCTCGGGGGACACGGGGGCAGCGGCCTCGTCCCAGATGAGGGGCTCTTCGCCCTCGGCGCGGATGGCGAGGGGGCGGGCGAGGGCGGCGCCGGCGGTGAACGTGCCGGCGGCGAGCTGGGTGAGGGCGGTACGGCGGCGGGACAACAGGGACATGCGCACTCCGGGGATGGGATCGATCTGAACGAACCGACGCGGTGTAGAACGAGTGTTCTGGCGCCGCGTGACGGTGTTAATAGTGCGTGACGTTTGTCACGGGACGGTGCGCGCGCTCCGTGTGTCATGGCCCTTTGGTACCGGGCGGGTGGGCGTGACACGCTGATATGGCCGTTTCACGCGAATTCCACCGGACCTACACGGAGCCTTCGCCCGCGCGCAACCTGGTCGGTCTAGGCTCGGAGAGGAAGGCGTGAAATGGACGCAGGAGCACGAGCCGACGGACGTGGCCCGCAGGCGGGGGCGGTGGTGCTGGTGGTCGAGCCCGACGCGGCGGAGTTCGAGCGGATCGAGGCGGCGCTGACGCGCCGCGGGATCGGCGTGTGCCGCGCCGAGACGGGGGCGCAGGCGAAGGAGATGGCGCACGAGCTGCGCCCCGACCTGATCGTGCTGGAGCTGGAGCTGCCTGACGCCGATGGGCTGGTGTTGTGCGCCGACCTGCGGCCGAGGGGGGCGGCGCCGGTGGTGGTGTACACGCAGCGCGGCGCGCGCGAGCGCGTGCTGAGCCTGCGCCTGGGCGCGGACGACGCCGTGGCGAAGGCGACCGACGTGGACGAGGTGGTGGCGCGGATCGAGGTGGCGCTGCGGCGGGCGCGGATGGCGCCGGCGCACCGGACGGCGGGAGAGGAGGCCGACGGCGCGGGCCGCGGAGGCACACCCTTCGTATCGCCGTCCGCATCGCCGATGGAGGCGGAGCGCTTCCAGCGGATGGGGGACCTGGAGATCGACCGGCTGCTGGGGAAGGTGGTGGTGGCGGGGCAGGCGCTGTACCTCTCCGCGACGGAGTACCGGCTGCTGTCGCTGTTCCTGAGCCGGCCGGGCGAGGTGATGAGCCGGGAGGAGCTGTCCGAGCAGCTGTTTGGCCTGCGGCACGTGCAGGGC
>DASTZM010000737.1:0-5428 GCA_035764305.1 Chloroflexota bacterium
CGGCGGCGGTTCAGAACGGGCGCGGCATGGCCGAGCTAGAGGCGGCGCTCCTGGAGCGCGTCAACGCCGACCGCGCAGCGCACGGCCTGCGCCCAGTGGTCCTGGACGCGCAGCTGCTCGGCACGGCGCGGGCCCGCGCCGCGGACCAGGTTGGCGCGGCAGCGCTTTCGCACGACGACGCGGCGGGCCCGCTGGCGTTCCGCCGCCGGCTGCGTGAGGCGGGAGTCGTCTTCTCGCTGGCTGGGGAAAACCTGGCGCGCCCGCGTGTGGCGCCCGGCGCGGGCGCGGCGCAGGTCGCGGCGAATGCCGAGACGGCGCTTATGGCCAGCGCGACGCACCGCGAGAACATCCTGGAGCCGCGCTTCGACCGCATGGCGGTGGGCGCGGCGCGCGGCGCCGACGGCCAGGTAGTCTTCGCGCAGATCTTCAGGGCGGGGTAAGGCAACGGCCACAGACACCTGGAACCCGGAGCAGTACGCGCGCTTCCGCGACGAGCGCAGCCGGCCGTTCTACGAGCTCATGGCGCTCGTCCGCCCGAACGTGGGGCTGCGCGCGATCGACCTGGGCTGCGGCACCGGCGAGCTAACGCGAGATCTGCACCGTCACGTGGGCGCTGCCGAGACGGTGGGCCTGGACAGCTCGCAAGCCATGCTCGCCAAAGCGGGCGCTGTCGCGGGCGATGGCCTGCGCTTCGTCGAGGGCGAGATCTGGGACTTCGCGCGCGGGCGCGTCGAGAGCGGCACGCGCTACGACCTGATCTTCTCTAACGCCGCGCTGCAGTGGGTAGAGGACCACCCCTCACTGCTCACCCACCTGGCCGCACGGCTCGAGGACGGCGGGCAGCTCGCGGTGCAGGTTCCCGCCAATGAGGACCACGCCTCCCACGTCAGCGCCCGGGAAGTGGCGCAGGAAGAGCCGTTCCGCACCACCCTGGGCGGCCACGTGCGCCGCTTCCCACTCCTCACGCCGGAGGGGTACGCCGAGCTACTCGATTCGCTCGGCTTCGGCGAGCAGCAGGTGCGGCTGCAGGTCTTCGGACACCATCTGGGCGGCCGTGAGGACGTGGTGGAGTGGGTCAAGGGCACGCTCCTCACCGACTACCAGAAGCGACTCCCACCCGAGCTGTGGGCGCGCTTCCTGACGCGCTACCGCGAGCTGCTCCTGCCCCGGCTGAAGGACGAGCGGCCCTATTTCTACGCCTTCAAGCGCATCCTGTTCTGGGGCCAGAAGACAGGAAAGAAGACCGGGTAGAAGACCGTCTAGCGGCGGTCGACCTCTGCGGCGCCGCGCGCGACGGGCTCGTCGATCTCGTCTATCTCGACGAGCTGGCGGCGCACGGTGTCGGCGATCTCGCGCCGCTCGACCGTGCGGTCCTTGTTGACCACCACCTCGCCGGTCACCACCGCCTCCTTGTGCACCACCACCTCCTCACCACGGATGGGGATGCGGATCGTGCCCTCCTCAAAGGCGCCGATGGACACGTTCTCGGCCAGCGGTCGCGGCTCGACCGTTCTTTGCTCGACGCGGATCTCCTCGTGCTCGACCTCGACGGGGATCGACTGCTGCTCCGTCTCGACGCGCTTGTGGATCCGCACGTCGCCCTGCGGGACAGATCGCTTCTCGACCGACAGGCGCTCCTCGATCTCCGGCACGTGCAGCACACCCGTGGCATCCGCCGCGCCACGTGTATCGGCGGCACGGTTGCGCGCGGGACTCGCGTCGAGCGCGGGCATCGCCACGGTCGCGTCGGCGCGTGACTCGGCGTCGTACGCGCCGTGCTCGCGCAGGATGCGCCGCGCCTCCTCAGCCCGGCTCCCACTGCCCACCCTCACGGTGACCAGGCTGCGGCCGGAGCGGAACTCGGAGTCGTAGTAGCGCGCGTCTTCCTCCGTGACGCCCGTGGTTACCAGCCCGCCGACGAGCCCGCCGCCCGCGTCGCCGATCCCCGCTCCCGCCGCGGCGCTGGCCAGGACGGGACCCAGAATCCCCGCGGCGAGCGCTGGACCGACACCGGGCACCGCCAGCGCCGCGGCGGCGCCGACGATCCCGCCCAGCACGCCACCCGCGGCGGCGCCGGAGGCAGCCCCGCTCCCAGGGCCCGTGTCGGTCGTGACATGCGCCTCCGCCCCGTCAGAGCGGCCGTGCCGGAAGGTGTCGTCGCGCGTCGCAAAGCCAAGCTGATCGGCGGTGAAGCCGGCGCGCTCGAGCGCTGCGACGGCCTCTTCGGCGCGCCGCCGATCGTGGAACACGCCGACGACGGTTGTGGGCTGCGTGGTGGGCATGCCCATCTTGCCCGCAAGAGCGATGCCAACCACGAGGCTGGGGCGGTCAGCGGCCCCGCTGCCAGCTGGCGGCGGGCCCGGGGCCGCTACTCCGCCGGCAGGACCCAGCCGTTCGTCGCGTCGACCGTGACGCGCTGGCCTTCCTTGAGGAGCTTGCTGCCTTCCTTGGTCTGGAAGATGGCCGGGATGCCGTACTCGCGGCAGGTCAGCATCGCGTGCTGGAAGAGGACGCCCTCGTCCAGCACCACCGCCGCCACGGCCGGGAAGACGGGCGTCCACAGCGGCCCGGCGTTGTGCGCCACCAGCACGTCCCCCGGCTCCACGTCCGGCACGAGCGCGTTCTTGTTGGCCAGGCGGACACGCCCGGTGGCGCTGCCCGCCGACCCCGTCTGGCCGGTCACCAGCACGTTGGGCGGCGGCGCGGGCTTCTCCGCGGCGGGCCGGTCAGGCTTCTTTTCCTCGGGCGTCTTGTCTTCCGGCGGCGCGCCCAGCGTCTTGGGCGGCGTGAGTGACTCCTGCCAGCGGTGCAGCGCCTGGTGCGCCGCCACCAGTGCGCGCCAGTCGACCGGCTTGGGGGCCGCATCAGTCGCTGCACCCGCCCCATCACTCCCACCGGCACCGGGCGCTCGCGTTTGTTCCGGAACCGGCGCGGCGGCCGGCGCGGCGGCCGGGGCCTCCAGGCCACGCAGCGCGGCGGTCACCTGGGGCGCGTGCAGCCACCACACGTCCTCGGCGGCGTCGAGCACTCCAGAGTCGGCCAGCCGCCGGCCGCACGCGGTGATGGCCAGATGCAGCAGCGACGACGCGGCCGAGTCGATCTTGTAGTTGTGGTCCTCGAAGCCCTGCTGGCCGCGCCGCGCCGCGTCGAGCCAATAGTCGAACTGGCGCCGCTTCTCCGGGTCGGAGATGCTGGCGCGCAGCTCCTCGGTGCGCCGATCGCGCGCCGCGATGGCGGCCCGCCGCGCCGCCTCGACGGCATCGAGGTCCTGCACCGCGTAGCGCTTGACCAGTTCGATCACCACCGTGGGGTCCTCGCGCCAGGACGGCGGCATCTCGTCGGTCTCCGTGCCGAACCCCGAGCCGCAGCGCAGCCCCTGGCGCGCCAGCAGCTCCTCGAACGCGTCCCGGAACTCCGCGGCGCCTTCCGGCCCGTCCGGCGCCGCAGGATCGCGGAGTGCGGCCAGCGCCTCGGACGCGGACCTGGTCATCAGCACGTCGCGCACGCCGAGGTGACGCTGCGCGACCCGCGCGACGCGCGTCAGGCCGTCTACCGCCTCGGTGAAAAGGTTGGGCTCGTGCGTCAGCAGCTCCGCCGCCGCGGCCTGCGTCTGCTCGGTCGGCTTACCCTCGTCGGTGAGCGCCGCCCCGGTGACCTCGGCGTACAGCTTGGTGAAGCGCTGGCTGGGGCTGTCGGGTCCCCACAGCCAGTGCAGCGTCCAGGCCCGCTCGTACCAGCTCAGGCACTCCTCGAAGTGCGCCGCCAGCTCCCCCGGCGCGAGCGAGAACGGATCGACCGCACCCAGGCGAGCGTTGTTCTCGTCCACCTCGGGAAAGACGACCGTCTGCAGGTACGTCTCGCCGCGCTCGACGAGCGCGTTGGCGGGGCGCTCGAACGCCGCCTTGCGCGCCGCGCGCTCGACGTCCGTCCCCGGACCGGGCACCTGAGTGGTGTAGAGCTGGCCGTTGATGACCGTAGCGCGCCCGATGCGGTCCTGGCCCTTGATGGTGGCCGAGTTAGTAAAGGAGCGGAAGAAGGCGCGCGTGCCGTCCTGGCGAAGCGGGCGGAGCGCGGAAAACACGCCCGATGACTCGCTCGGGCGGGGCTGGTGGCGCCACGTATAGCCGGCCGGGTCGGGCACGCCCTGCCCGGCGACCTCGGCCCAGCTGAAGGGGAAGGTGGAGGTGGGGCCGCTCGGCGCCGGAGGCGTCACGGGCTGCTCGGCCGGCGCGGGGGCGGCGTCCGCCACGCCGGTGGTGATGGGCCGCGCCTGGAGCAGCCACAGGCCCTTCGCTTCTGTCCCGCCACCCGCCCAGCCGGCGGCGACGGCCCACTCGACGTCCGCCGGACCGCCGATGCGTTCTTCGGCGCGCAGGGCGAGGTCGGCCACGGCGGCGGCCTGTTCGGGCGTGAGGCTGGGGCGGTCCTGCAGCTCGGGCGGGACCGCGACGCGGTCGGAGCCTTCGCCCAGGCCGGTGCGGGTGGGCTTGTGGCCGGTAGTCTGCACCAGCACCTCGCGCGTGCGCCGGTCAATCTTCCACGTGTCGGCCTCGACCTCGCCGTCGACGACCGACTGGCCGAGCCCCCACGCGGCGTTGATCGTCACCGCGGCCGTGTCGCCGGTGACGGGGTCGGCGGTGAAGGCGACGCCGGCCGCCTCGGCCGGGATGAGCGCCTGGACCAGGACCGCCATGCGCGGCGCCGGCAGCTCACGCCCGGCGGCGCGCGCCTTCTCCTCGGCGCGCGTGCGGTAGGCGACGGCGTGGGGCGTCCACAGCGATACCCAGCAGCGCGCCGCAGCGCGCACCACGTCGTCGGCGCCGCGCACGCCCAGGTACGTCTCGTACTGGCCGGCGAAGGAGGCGTCTGCCAGGTCTTCGGCCGTGGCCGACGAGCGGACGGCGACGGCGGGGTCGGACTCGCCCAGGCGCCTCGCGAGCGCGGTGTACGCCTCGCGGATCTGCGACTGGACCTCGGCCGCCAGCGCCGGCGCGTCGGCGGCGTCGGGCGTGGGGGCGGCCGAGGTGCCGGCGGGCGGCGCGTCCGCAAACGCCTCCGGCGTGATGACGAAGCCCGGCGGGACGGCGAACCCGGCCGCGGTCAGCCGCGCGAGCGGCGCGGCCTTGCCGCCCAGGACGGCGGAAGCAGCCGAATCGCCGGCCTGGTCGAGCCAGCGGATCACGGTATCGGACGGAGCGACGGTGACCATGGAAGGACCTAGCCTACGCGCGCTCCAGACGGAATGTCAATGGCCGTCCGGCTGATTGTTGGTGCTCAGTGAATCTGTCCGGTCCTAACTGCTCAGTGAATCTGTCCGCTCGCGCCGCAGAGTACGGCCATGCCAGAGGGACCGATCACGATGAGCACCAGGGAGCAGCGGCGGGCGCAGGTGTTGAACCGGGTGCTGGCCGGGACGTGGACGCGGCCG
>DASTZM010000738.1:0-2282 GCA_035764305.1 Chloroflexota bacterium
CAGCTGCAGCCCGACGTCACGGCCGTCCTGATCACGGGCTACCCGTCCGAGGCGGTCGCGCAGCGCGCAGCCGAAGACGGGCTGGCGGCGATGCTCGTCAAACCGTTCGAGGTCGAGGCGCTGCTCAGTACGCTCGCACCCACCTTCACGACCCGCTAGCGCCCCCGCCGCCCGCCGCCGACTCCCCCACCCGGGCGTACCACTCCCCCGCGCCGCCCCGCCACCGCTCGGCTACTCGGTCGGCCGCGCCACCACCCCAAGCGCGTCGCGCAGCGCGCGCCGCGTCAGCGGTTTCCCCACCACCACGTCCACCTCCTCCGGACGCTCGTCCGCGGCCAGCATCAGCCCGCCGAAGCCCGTCAGCATGATCACCGGCGTGGCGGGCGACGCCGCCTTGACCGCGGCCGCCACCTGGTCCCCACTCATGTCCGGCATCGCGCGATCCGTGATCACCACGTCGAAGCGCGCGGCGCGGAACCGCTCCAGCGCCCCCCGCCCCGTCTCCGCCTCCTCGACCGCGTGGCCTTCTGCCAGCAGGTACGCCCGCGTCGCCGCGCGCACCGGCTCCTCGTCGTCGACCAGCAGCACCCGCAGGCGCCGCCCCGCCGAGTCCGGGGCGGCGTCCGGCGTGTCCGTGGTCGTGCGCGCTGAGGACAGCGGCAGGCGCAGGCGGAACGTCGTGCCCTTCCCCACCGCCGACTCGATCTCGACTTCTCCCCCGTGGCGCCGGACGGTGCCGTACACCATCGAAAGCCCCAGGCCCGTGCCGCGCGCGCCCTTCGTCGAGAAGAACGGCTCCAGGCAGCGCCGGCGCACCTCCTCGGTCATCCCGACGCCGGTGTCGCCCACCTCGAGCACGGCCTCACCCTCCTCCCCCCGCGTGCGCAGCGTCAGCGTGCCGCCGTTCGGCATGGCGTCGACCGCGTTGAAGATCAGGTTGGTCAGCGCCTCGCGCAGTTCCCGCTCGTCTCCGGCGACGGGCGGCACGTCGTCCAGGTCGGTCTCGACGCGTATCGTCGCTCCGCCGCTTTGCGCCTGGCTGCGCCACCGCGGCTCGGTCAGCTGCACCGCCTGCCGGACCATCGCCGGCAGGTCCACCGCGCCGAACGTCTGCCCCTCGTCGCGCGGGCGGTAGAACTCGCGCAGCCGCGCCACCACGGCCATCGCGTCCTCCGCCCCGGTGCGGATCAGGCCCAGGTAGCGCCGCGCCAGCTCCGGGTCCTTGAGATTCGCCGGCACCTCGAGCAGCAGCTCGGAGAATCCCACCACCGGCGACAGCGCGTTGTTGAAGTCGTGCGCGATGCCGCTCGCCATCTCTCCCAGCGCGCGCAGGCGCTCCTGCTCCAGCAGCTTCGACTGCGCCGCCGCCAGGTCCTCCAGCGCCCGGCGCAGCTTCTGGTTGATCTCCAGGATGTCGCGCTCGCGCCGCGCCACGGTCGCCGCCATGCCGTCGAAGGCGCGCGCCAGTCGCCCAATCTCGCTCCGGTCCGCGGCGACCGCCGGCCGGATCGTGGCGACCCGTGCGCCCAGATCGCCGCTCTGAATCTGCCGCGCCGCCCCGATGATGGCGTCGACGGGTCGCACCAGGAAGACGTGCCCGCCCCACAGGGCGACTCCGGCGGCCGCGGCCGCGACGGCGACCAGCAGCGCCAGCTGCCCCGCCAGCTCGCGGAGCGCGCTGCCCTCGATCGAGTCGGTGGGCATCCCCACCGCGAGCCACGCCGTCCCCTCGGGCAGCGACTCGAGCGGGCGGAACGCATACTCCCGCGCCACCCCGTCCACTCCACGGACGCGCTCGACACCGCTTCCTCGCTCCCGCATGCGCCGCACGACGTCCGCACCGGCAAACTCGCCACCCACCCAGCGCTGCGGATCGGGCCGGCGCGCGAGCACGACGCCCCGCCGGTCCACCGCCAGCAGCGCCCCGCCGGGCGGCAGCTCGATCGCGTCGAGCGACTCGCCGAGCGCGGCGACGCGCACCGCCGCGACGACCACGGCGGACACGTCGCCGGATTCACCGACGACGGGCTCGGCCACGTTGAGCGTCGTCTCGCCGCTCACCCACCCCACTTGGTACTCCCCAACGGCGAAGCGGCGCGTGCGGACGGCGTCCACAAAGTAGCTTCGGGCGGCGACGCTGACCGTGCCACCGGCGGGTGGCGAGCTGCACGCGAGCGTGCCGTCGGGCAACGCCACGGCAAGCAGGGCGTAGCGCGGCACCAGGGCGTGCGCGCTGGCCAGCGTCGCGCCGCAGCGCGCCGGGTCAGCCGCCCGGATCGCGG
>DASTZM010000739.1:0-4040 GCA_035764305.1 Chloroflexota bacterium
CGATGAACAGACGCTCGAGGTTCACTCAGCTTGCGCTCACGTCGGGTGCGGCGCTGCTTGTGCTGCACGCGGGGGCCAGTATGCTGGCGGCGCAGTCGATCTCAACGACGCAGATCAAGAGCCTGGCGACGACGACTTCGACGAGTCTGGTGCTCTCGCAGCCGGTGCTGTCGGTCACGCTGGCGGCGACACCGGCGCCTACTACGGCGCCGAGCACGATCAGCAGCTCGCTCTTGTCGTCGCCGCAGCAGTCGGTGCAGCTAGCGGTGCAGCCTGCGCCGACGGCGACGACGGCGCCGCGGCTGACGAGCAGCCTGAGCCAACTGACGGTGGAGAAGGCGGACATCTCTCTGGCGACCACGCTGGTGCAGGCGACGGCGACGAGCAAGCCCGCGCTGACAACATCCGTCCTTCTGGACCCGAAGCTGACGCTCAGCGGGGCGACGACGCTCGTGGCCCCGTCGGCGACGCCGGCGCCGACGATGGCAGTGGCTTCGGGCGCGCTGGCGAGCGCTCTTTCCGGCTCGATCGTCGGGGTGAGCACCTCGCTCACGGCGCCGGTATCAACGCCGGCGGCGACACCGGTAGCCACGGCGTCACCGGCGTCACCGGTGCCAGCGGCGCCGAGCATGCCCAAGGTCGTGATCGACGTGCCGCCGGCCGAGAAGGTGGTCATGGCGGCGGCGCTGGCGATACGGGGTGAGGTGGGGGTGGTCGTCGGGGCGAAGGCGCTGCAGGTGGCTCAGGCCGCGCAGCCCGAGATCGTGAGCGCGCGTGTGGTCGTCGATCCGGCGCCCACGGTGGTGCATCCGGTCCCGGAGAGGATCTTTGGCGACGGTCGGGTCGTGCTGGTTCCCGACCTGGCGCCGGTGGACGTGCTGGTGGAGCTGAGCGACGCCGCGGGCGTGACGATCCGGCCGCTGACGCCGACGGGACCACAGGGACCGCCGGCGGCGATTGGCGATGACCCGCAGGACGGGCGAGCCCGGGGGCTCGAGCTGGCGGAGGGCATCGTGCTGGTGCAGTTGCCGCTGGGCCGCCCGACGGAGGCGGGGGCGGTGTTCCACTGGCTGTACGAGGTGTTCGAGGATGGGGAGTTCCTGGGCTACACGTGGTCGCCGGACGAAGTGGTGGACGAGGCGGCGGGGACGGTGACGATCCCGATGCCGGTCTCGGAGCTACAGGGCACGCTGTTCCTGCCGGCGTCGCTGACGCCGGGCTTCGTGGCGAACCACGACCCGCTGGCGGAGATGTGGTCGGGTCCGACGAAGGAGGCGCGGGGCTTTGGGTACGCGGGGCCGCAGTTCACGACGTTCCCGGTGGTGGCGCCGCAGGTGCGGGAGCGGCTGTTCGTGTACAGCCCGGTGGTGCAGAACTACGCGTGGATCGACGCGCTGAGCGTTGGTCCGGTGGGGCCGCCGGAGTCGTAGAGGCGCGCGGGCACGCCGGGCGGGCCCGGCCAGCGCGGCATGCCGCGGCGGCGGCGGGGAGGGTTTGAGTTTCCCTTCGACAACGGTTTCGTGCGAGAAAGCAGAGCGACGCGAGTGCGGCGGGCCGGTGGCCTGGACCCTAGAGCCAGCGGTCGAGCCAGGCGAAGGCGTCGGCCTGCATCTCGAGGTTGAACTGGTGGGGCACGTCGTACATGCGCCCCGCGAAGCGGTCGGGGAAGCCGGCCTTGGCGTAGGCGGCGCCCACGTGGTCGAGGGCGCGCTGCTGGCCGTCGGGCGGGAAGAGGCGGTCCTGCCTTCCCTGCTGCACGAGGAGCGCGCGGGGGCAGGCGAGGGAGGCGACGTCGGGCAGGTCGAGCTCCTGGTACATGCCGGGGACGTAGTGCACCCAGCCGGCGGAGTGCATCCAGCGGCCGATGGGCCATAGCTCGCCGAGGCCGCACATCCAGCCGACGGTGACGGCGGCCTTGATGCGCTCGTCGGCGGCGGTGAGGAGGGCGGAGCGGTAGCCGCCGACGGAGAGGCCGACGCAGCCGATCCGGTCGGCGTCGACGTCGTCGCGCGACTGGAGGTAGTCGATGGTGCGGCGGTCGTCGCACACGAAGACGCCGGGCCACGTGCCGCCGGCCTGGAAGAGGGCGCCGGCGACGCGGGGCATGGTCTCCTGGTGGGCTCGGTTGAGGAGGGCGAGCCAGGCCTCGGACTCGGGCTCGAGCGAGGCTTCGGCCTCGCGGTACGCCTCGGGCCAGTCGCGGTGGGTGTAGCGCAGGCGCCGATCGCCGAAATAGAAGGCGTCGATGACGGCGACGACGTAGCCGCGGCGGGCGAGCTCGTTGGCGTAACCGCGTCCGCCGTACAGCTGCTGGCGGTAGCGCCGCAGGACGGGGTTCTCGGTCTCCGGGTCGGGTGCCTCGACGATCTTCTCGCGCCCCCACCGGAAAGCGCCGCCGTGGCAGTGCAGGCCGACGATGGCGGGGGCGGGCCAGCGGCCGTCGCGCGGGTGGTGGGGGACGAGCACGTCACAGGTGACACGCGACCAGGGAGCGGTGGGGAGGAGCAGCGTCTCCCGCCGGAGGTCGGGATAGTCGTGGCGCGCGATGACCTCGGGGGTGGGATCAACCGTCGGTGGGGCGTAATGGAGGAGGTCGACGAAGCGGGCGCGTGTCTCGGCGGCCCAGCGGGGGAAGTCCTGGGGATGGACGTCGTCCTTCAGGAAGGAGCGGCTGTGGGGTGCGGCGGCGGCGAGCGAGGCGGCGAATGCCCCGGGGCTGGCGAGGAAGTCCGGCCAGCCGGATGCGTCGGTCATGGACCTCACGCTACCAACGGACGCCGCTAGGCGCGCGGCGCGAGGCGGGCGGTGTCCTGCCAGTGAGCGAGCATGATCTCGCGCTTGCGCGTGAGCTGCTCCTGGAGACGGGGAGAGAGGAGAAAGGTGTCTTCCTCGTCGGGGGTAGCGGCGCGGACGAGGATGCCCTCGCGGTCGGCGCCGAGCAGCTCCTGGAAGGCGAGCACGTTGTCGAGCTCGGCACGCATCACGCGGTCGAGGCGCTGGCGGTAGGACTCGGCGCGGGCGCGCTCGGCGGGGGCGAGGCGCTGCATGTGCTCGAGTGGGTGGGCTTCGCCCTGCGCGCGCAGCGCGGCGAACTCGAGCCAGTTGCGGCAGGTGACCCAGAGGGAGGCGAGGAGGCCGGCTGCCTTTGCAAGGGCGGCGAGGTCGGCGCCGGCCTTGCCCTCGACGGCGCGGGCGGCGGCGGCGAAACTGAGGGCGGAGGCGCGGAGCTCGGCTGCGATCTGGTCGTAGTAGGCGGAGCGCAGGTCGTAGGCGGCGCCGGCTTCGACGGCGGGGTAGCCGTGGAGGTCGAGCAGATTGGTGCGGCGGGCTTCATCGCCCACGGCGAAAACGTGGGGTAGGAAGTACGACTCCTCGGCGGGGGTCAGCTCCTCGGAGAAGGCGACCATGGGGCGCGTGAGCCAGCGGTGGGAGACGGGGCCGTAGGTGGGAAGGTAGCGGCTGGGGCCGCGGAAGGGGTTGCGTCGCTGGAGCTTGAACGCCTCGTGCACGTGTGACCAGCCGTCGACGACGTCGGCGGTGGCGCGGGAGTCGAACTCGCGGGTGGCGAGCTCCGAGAGCAGGTCGATGCGCTCGGCGAGGTGCGCGCTGCGCGCGGAGTCCTGGGTGGCGAGCTGCCAGAGGGTGACCTGCTGGCGGAAGGAATCGAGGCCGACGGCCGAGCGGTGATAGACGTCGCTGAGCCACCAGACGATTGCCACGGGCGAGGACTCGCTCAGGGCAGTGAGCTGTTCGAGGCGCTCGAATGGATCCCAGAGGAGTCGGACGGGGAAGGTCAGGCTGAGATCGGCCCACAGGCTCGCGACGCCGGGCAGATCGTCTTCGGGCGGGTAACGGTAGGCGCCGGCCGGCTGGCGCTCGGCGTCCCAGGTCAGCGTGTGGGTCATGAGCGAGAGCGGGTCGGTCGCTCCCTGGGTGCGTGCGCCGTCCAGGACGGCGGCGTGGAAGGCGACGATGGCGGGGACCGGGCCGCGCTCGCGGCAGTGCTGGGGACCGTTGGGGCCGGGATAGAGGTGCTCGTA
>DASTZM010000740.1:0-10585 GCA_035764305.1 Chloroflexota bacterium
GATCGAGTGGCGCGCTGCTCCGACCGCTGGTAGTACCATCGCGCTGATGGAGAGCCCCACCGCCGCGAGCGCGAACTGCAGCGTCTGAGCGGTGATGTGAACTGGCAGAGGCTCGCGGCTCGAGAAGACAAGGAACGTGTAGGTCTTGCCGATGAACTGCGCCACGATCATGCCCAGCAGCGGACCCACCACCAGCGCAAGCGACCCCAGCAGTCCACCCTCGGTGAGGTACACCCCCACCACCTGGCCCATGCTTGCGCCGCGCGACTTGAGAATCGCGATCTCGTTTCGCTGTCGGTCGATCACCATCCCGGCCGAGATGGTGATGTAGTAGAGGACGATGCAGATGATCGGTGCCGACAGGACGAACAGCAGGATCTTCAAGAAGAAGAGCTTGATCTCGTAGTCCTTGAGGAGGCTCTCGGGCGAGATCTCCATCCGCACGTTGCCCAGGATGGTCGCCGTGCGCGAGCGCAGCTCGTTGATCCCCTCCAGCACGCGGTCCACGTTGTCCGAACGGATCGCGTTGACGTCGAACACCATGAACCACGCGTACTCGTGGCCGATGCCGTCGTACGGCTTGGCGACATTGTCGAAGAAGCTCTGCTCCGGGACGACGATCGCGTTGTTGAAGTAGTCGAGCTGATAGAACCAGTACGTCTCGTCCGCGTTTTGCGGATACCACCGCCCCGTGATCTTGACGTTGACGGGGACGAGCTGCCCGTTTTTCTCCCACACCACCGCGATCCGGTCGCCCACCTCCAGCCCGTTTTCGTCCAGGCCCGCGGTGGCCATTACCGCCTCGATGTCGCCGTTCGCGTCCTTCTTCGGCTCCGGCAGCCGGCCGTCGAGGATCTTGACGTGCTTCTCGAAGTCGCGCACAAACGCCAGGAAGCCGTAGCCCGCGAACTCGCGACCGGTCAGTGAAGCGTCGTCGGTTCGCGTTAGCAATGGGAGCGAATCGGTTTGGCCGTACGTGACGTACAGCCGGCGGGGGATGCCCATGACGCGCTGCGCGTCGTTGCTGATGTACTCGTTCGCCCTGGAGTAGTCGTCAAGCGTGATCGGCTTGAAGACGTTGCCCGAGATGACCGGCGCGGGTGCCGCCGCCGCCGCTCCACCCCCACTGCCTCCACTCCCACCGCCCGCCGCCCCGCCGCTGGCGCCGCCACTCGGCGCCGCCGCGCCCTGGGACGCGGCCGAGCTGCCCTGTGCCGCCTGCACGTCCTCGAAGTGCCGCAGCAGGATCGATGACTTCGGCTGGACCTGGTCGGTCGTCGCCGTGAGCTGGCGGCGCAGGAGCGCCTCGCTCATCCCTTCCGAGTACAGCGGGATGCTCGCCACCAGCGTGACGGTGATGACCAGCCCCGCGACCGACGCGAGGATCAGGTTGATGTTGTTGACGATCCTTTTCAGGACCATCAACAGGATGGCGCCGGCGCTCTGCAACGGACCGGGTCTCTCGGGTGCCTAGGTCCCGGCCAGAATGGACATGCCTTCGTCGAGGCCGCTCACGACCTCGGTGTCGACGTCGGTCGAGATCCCGATCTCGACGTTGCGCGAGCGCTTGACGTTGCCGTCCATGTACTCGACGAAGCGGCGCTTGCCAACCGTCCGAATCGCCTGAGTCGGGACGAGCAGCACGTCGTCCTTCTTCTGCACCACGATCTGCACGCGCGCGTTCATGCCAATCTGCGCGCCCGGTCGTGTCCAGTCCACCTGGATCTTGGTGTTCTTGTCGGCCACCACGCCCTGCTGCGTCACCACCGAGCTCGGCAGCGTCAGCACCGTGCCGTTGATCGTCTGACCCGGGAAGGCGTCCAGCGAGATCAGCGCGCGCTGCCCGACCGCGAGCTTGGGCATGTCGCTCTCGTTGATCTGCGCGTTCACCAGCAGGTTGGCCGGGCTCGAGAGCGAGATCACCGGGTTGAAGGCCTGCACGTTGTCGCCCGACTTGCCGTTGACCTTCGTCACCTTGCCGTCGAAGGGCGCGATGATCCGCGCGTCGGCGTAATTCGCCTCGAGCTGGTCCAGGTCGAGCCGCGCCTTGTCGACGTCCTTCTGAAGCGCCTGAAGGTCGTAGTTCGTCGACGCCCGGTTGGCGGTCAGCTTCTGCTTTTCGATGTCGAGCTGCGCCTTCGCCTTCTCGACGTCGAGCTGCGCCTTCTCGACCTTGCTGATCTGGTCGCGCAGCTCGAGCTCAGTTGGGCCGCGCAGGACGCTCTCCAGCTTCGCCTGCGCCGCGGTCACCGCCGCCTCACTCGTCGGGATGGCCAGGCGGGCGCTCTCCACCGCCAGCTGGAGCGAGTTGATCTCGGTGCGCAGGTTCGCCAGCTCCTGCTCGGTGGGGCCACGCTGGAGCGTCTCCAGCTTCGCCACCGACAGGTCGTAGGCCACCTTCGCTGTCTGGATGTCGAACTGGTTCGGCGCTCGCAGCTTCGCCAGGTCATTCTCCGCCGCGAGCACCGTCTGCTCGGCCAGCCGCAGGTCCCACTGGTTCACCTGCTGGTTCTGCAGCGCGGCCAGCTTGTTCTTGGCCGACTCGACGTTCAGCTCGGCGGTACGGATCGACGCCTCGCGCTGCGCCTGCGTGCCGCTCGACGAGCTGCGCTCCTGCTCGAGCTTGATCTCGGCGGCGCGCACCGCCAGCTCCGCGGCGGCGATGTCCTCGGCCTTGACCGGCGGCGCGTCGCGCAGCTGCGCCAGCTTCACCCGCGCCAGCTCCAGCTTGATCTCGGCCTGCTGGATGTCCTCGGTCCGCGTGCCGGACTGTAGGCGCTGCAGCGCGATGCGCTTCGTATCGACGTCGGCCTGCGCCGCCGCCAGCGTGTCGGGCGCCGGCCCGGACAGCTTGAAGTTGAGGTCGGCCTGTTTCGCCGCCAGCTGCGCTTCCTTCGTTGCCTGGTCCAGGCGTGCCTTCTCCAGGTTCGCCACCGCCTGCGCCACACTCGCCTCGGCCGACTTCACGTCGGCGTCCAGCGCGCCCGACTGCAGCTTCTGCAGCTGCAGCTGCGCCTGCTCCAGGTTGATCGCCGCCACGTCGAACGCCGAGCTCTCGTCGTACGTCTCGTCTATGACGCCTTTTGTACGTGCCTTGTCGTAGTTGATCTGCGCGTTCTCGAGCGTCGCCTTCGCCTTGCCGATCCGCGTCAGCAGGTCACCCGTTTCCTGCTCCGCCATCACCGTCCCGGCCTTCACTTCCTGGCCCGTCTCGACGAAGATGCCCCGCAGCCGGTTCGTCGTGCGGAAGTAGAGGTCGGCCTCCTGCGAAGAGATCACCCGGCCAATCACTTTGATCGAGTCTTGGATCGTCCCGCGCCGGACCTTCGCCTCGGGGCGCGACTGACTCGTGCTCGTCCGCGCCGAGACCGTCGGCTCGGCAGACGGCTGGCCGGGGCCGCTCGATCCAATCGGCATTTGGCATCCCGCGAGGATGACCGCGCCGGCAGTGAGAAGCGCTGCAGAGCGCGCGATGATCGTCTGTGGTCTGGGCATCCCTCTCCGCTCTGGGCGCGCCGCGACGACCGTCGCAAAGCTGACGTGCCCGGCAGAGTTTAGGCAGCCCCTAAGAGAACGTCAAACCACTAGATAGGATTTCTGAACGTACGTTGAGCCAGGGAGACATGGACACACCCCAGGAGTGGACGTCTCCCTGCCTGATCCCGGCGGAGAAGCTGGCCGAGCGCCTGAGCGCGCTGCCCCGTGACCCCGGCGTCTACCTCATGCGCGACTCGCACGGGCGCGTCCTCTACGTCGGCAAGGCGCAGGTCCTGCGGAACCGTGTGCGCTCGTACTTCGGCGCGCAGTCGGACCTCATGCCCCATATCCGCGCGATGGTGGCCCGCATCGCGGACTTCGAGTACATCGCCACCGCGTCGAATAAGGAGGCGCTCCTCCTCGAAAGCAACCTGATCAAGGAGCACCGCCCGCGCTACAACATCAAGCTCCGCGACGACAAGCAGTACCTCTATCTCAAGATCGGCAAGCAGCAGCGCTACCCGCGCGTCTACACCGCCCGCCAGACCGCCGAGGACGGCGCCCGCTACTTCGGCCCGTACACCAACGCCCAGGCGCTCAGGGAGACCATCAAGCATCTCCAGCGTCTCTTTCAGTTCCGGACCTGCGCGCTAGATATGGAGAAGGCGTACAAGCGTCCCTGCCTCCTGTTCCACATCAAGCGCTGCTCCGGCCCGTGCATCCGCGCCGTCACCGAGGAGGAGTACGCCCGCGGGATCGACGAGCTGATCTGGTTCGTCGAGGGCAAGCACGACCAGGTCATCGAACAGCTCGAAGGCGAGATGGAGGCCGCCGCCGAGGCGCTCGAGTTCGAGCGCGCGGCATCGCTGCGTGATCGGCTCCAGAGCGCGCAGAAGGTTGCCGAGCGCCAGCGCATCACCAGCGTCGGGCGGGGTGACCTCGACGTCATCGCCTTCGACCAGGAGGACGGTGAAGTTGCGGTTCAGGTGTTCACCGTTCGCGACGACAAGATCGTCGGTCGCGAGGAGTTTGTCCTCCAGGACGCCGAAGGGGCACCGGACGCAGAGATCCTCGCGCAGTTCCTCCAGCAGTACTTTCAGAGGGCGACCTACGTCCCGCCTTCCGTGCTAGTGCCCGCCGAGCCCGAAGGCGCCGAGACACTCGAGGCGTGGCTGACCGACCTGCGCGGTTCAAAGGTGAAGATCGAGGTCCCGCAGCGCGGCCCCAAGAAGCAGCTCATGGACCTGGTGGTCCAGAACGCGCGCGAGGCGCTCGAGCGCATGAAGCTGAAGTGGCTGCAAGATGAGCGCAAGACACGCGGCGCCGTGCGCGAGCTAGGCGAGGCCCTCGGCCTGCCCGATCCACCGCGCCGCATCGAGTGCTACGACATCTCCCACATCCAGGGCACCTCCACCGTCGCCTCCATGGTCGTCTTCGAGGACGGCCGCCCTGCCCGCCACGCCTACCGCCGCTTCCGCATCAAAGCCGGCGACCAGAACGACGACTTCGCCTCCATGCACGAGGTCATCACCCGCCGCTTCAAGCGCGCCGTCACTGGGGGTGCCGGGGGCCTGGGGAGCGCAGCGTCCCCAGACGAGGAAGCGGTGCAAGCCGATGCCGAGCTCCTGGCCGAGCAGGCGGAACAAACCGGCGAAGCCCCTGAGAACGCGGGAGAAGCGGGGCTCGAAGACCCCGAAGACTCCCCACCCCAGGACTCCGACCCCAAAGGTTGGGGCATCCTCCCCGACCTCGTCATCATTGACGGCGGCAAAGGCCAGCTCGGCGCCGCACTCGAAGCCATGCGCGAGGTCAACGCACCTCCCCTCCCCACGGTCGGCCTCGCCAAAGAGCGCGAGGAGATCTTCCGCCCCGGCTACGCCGAGCCGCTCCTCCTCCCGCGCACGTCGCAAGCCCTCTACCTCGTCCAGCGCGTCCGCGACGAAGCCCACCGCTTCGCCGTCACCTACCACCAGCTCGTCCGCAAGAAGCGCATGGTCGGCTCGCGCCTGGACGGCGTCAGCGGCATCGGGCCCAAGCGCAAGAAGGCCCTCATCCAGCGATTCGGTTCAGTCGCCGGCATCCGTCAGGCCAGCGACGACGAGATCCTCTCGCTGCCCGGCATCAATCAAGAGATCCTCGAGCGCCTCCGCGAACAGCTCTGAACGCGTCGCACAGGTCGTTGATCGGACAGGCACCACACAGCGGGTCCCGCGGCCGGCAGATCTCCCGTGCGTGGTGGATCAAGTTCACGTGCAGCGCGTAAACGCGCTCTGGCCTCACCCCCTCCTGCAGTACGCGCTGCGTCAGGTCGCCGGGCGCCCCACTCGGCACCAGTCCGAGCCGTGCCGCCACCCGAGCGATCCCGGTGTCGACCGGCATCGCCGGACGGTCGAGTCCAAACAGCAGCAGGCACGCCGCCGTCGTCTGACCGACGCCCGGGAGACGGCGCAGCCACGCCATCGCCTCGTCCACCGCCAGGTCGCGGAGAAAGTCCAGCTCGATCGTCCCGCGTTCATCGCGCACCGCCGCCAGCATGGCCTTGATGCGCGGCGCCTTCTGGTTTGCCAGCCCCGCCGATCGGATGCACGCCGCGATCTCCGCACTGTCCGCATCGGCCACGTCGTCCCATGCCGGAAACCGCTCGCGCAGCGACGCCAGCGCGCGGTCGCTGTTTGGGCCTGTGGTGTGTTGGCTCAGGACCGTCGAGACCAGCTCCTCGGCGGCCGGTCCGGGTGGGCGCCGGCGGGGCGAGCCGAACGCCTCCCTCAGCCGGCGCTCGATCGCCCCGACTCGACCGTCCGCCCCTGCTCCCCGGGCCTTTGACAGTGCCATTGAATGATCCGAGATATAGTGTGAATGGCCCCACGGCGATGCCCGTTCCCCTGCGCACGTCACTCGTCAGCGCGGCGGGCCGCGCGCTCGGCACGCTCTTCCCGCGACGGCCCGCTCCCGACCCCGGCAGCGTACGAAAGCTGCTCGTAATCAAGCCCGCCGCGCACGGCGACATCCTGTTCGCGTCGGCGTCGATCACTGCGCTGCGCCGCGGTTACCCTCGCGCCGAGCTGACCTTGGCCGTCGGCCAGTGGTTCGTCGAGCTTGCCCAGGGGATCCCCGGCGTCGACCGCATCTTCGACTTGGGCCCCTTTGGCACTCCCGGACGCTACGGTCCTCTCGAGATCGTGCGCGCCGCGCGCCGCCTGCGGGCCGAGGCGTTCGATGTCGCGGTCGTGCTCGACCGTTCGCCCAAGGTCGCGATCGCACCCTGGCTGGCCGGGATCCGCCACCGCGCCGGGATCGACAGCTCGGGCCGTGGCTTCGCCAACACGATCCGCGTCCCGTGGGACCGACCCCGCCACGAAGTGGAGCTGATGCTCGACGTCGTGCGCGCCCTCGGCGCGCCGGTCGAGAATCCCCACCTGTCGTACGTTCCTTCCGAAGATCACCTCCGATACGCCGACCGGCTGATGCAGGAATGGGACCTGATTGGCGGCGCGCCGGTCGCCGTCGTGCACCCCGGCGGCGCCTCGAACGCCGGCATGACCATGCCCTCCAAGCGCTGGCCCGCGGCGCGCTTCGCCGCGCTGGCCGATCGCCTGGTTGTCGAGGCAGGCGCGCGCGTTGTCGTCGTTGGCCACGGAACCGACGCGCCAATCGCGCGCCAAATGCGTGTGGCGATGAAGCAGCCGTCGGTCGACCTCGTGGGCCAGACCAGCATCGGCCAGCTCGCCGCGCTACTCCGCCGCGCCGACCTGTACGTCGGTAACGATTCGCTCCCCCTGCATCTTGGCGTCGCCGTGGGCACCCCCGTGATCGGGATATTCGGCCCCACCGATCCGGCGATCAACGGGCCGTACCGCGCCGCCGGCGCCGCCCTCGTCGACGAGAACGCATGCTCCCAGCGGCGCCCGTTCGTCCCCGGCCCTCTCGCCGCGTGCGCCGACTGCACGTGCATCCAGCGCGTGACCGTCGACCGTGCGTTCGACGCCGCGTCGAGCCTCCTTCGCGCGCGCACCGCCGAGCGAACTCGGGCTCCCGAGAGCAGCCGCTAGCCGTCCACGACCGCGATGCTGCTGGCGCTCGACGTCGGGAATACCCACGTCGTTGGAGGACTGTTCGACGGCGAGCGCCTTGCGGCGTCGTGGCGCGTCAACACGCAGCCCAACGCGACCGCGGACGAGCTGCTCGTTCTGTGGCGAGGCCTGTTCACGGCCCGATCGATCGACACGGCCGTCCTCGACGGCGCGTGCCTGGCGAGCGTCGTGCCGGCCGCGACGCCCGGCTACCAACAGCTGTTGGAGCGCGCCTTCGACCTCCGCACGCTGCTCGTCGGCGTCGGCACCGGCGTCGACCTCGGTCTCGAGGTACAGGTCGCCAGTCCGACGGAGGCCGGCGCCGACCGCATCGCCAACGCCCTCGCGGCGCGTGAGCGCTACGGCAAGCCATCCATCGTCGTCGACTTCGGGACGACGACTAACTTCGACGTCGTCTCGCCAGAAGGCAACTACATTGGGGGCGCACTCGCGCCCGGCGTCACCGCCTCGCTCGAGGCGCTTGCGTCGCGCGCCGCCAAGCTGTTCCGCGTGCCGCTCGCACGCCCTGCCGCGGCGATTGGGCGCGACACGGCGACGGCCATGCAGTCCGGGGCCGTGTTCGGCTACGTTGGCCTCGTGGAGGGGCTGATCGACCGCATCAGCGCCGAGCTGGGTGGCGCGCCCGTGGTCATCGCCACCGGCGGCCTCGCACGGCTGATCGCGCCGGAGACCAGGAAGATTGGCGTCGTCGATCCCGACCTCACGCTCCACGGAATCCGTTTGATCTGGGAGCGGAACGCGAAGTGAACCTGCGCGACAAACGGATCGTCCTCGGGGTCACGGGCTCGATCGCGTCCTTCAAAGCCGCCCAGCTGTGCAGCACCCTCGTGCAGCTCGGCGCCGACGTCGACGTCATCCTCACCGCCGCGGCGCAGAAGTTCGTCACACCGCTCACCTTCCAGTCGCTGACTCGCCGGCCGGTCTACACCGATCTCTACGACGTCCTCCCCGACTTGAGCAGCGCACACGTCGAGCTGGGCATGCGCGCCGCTGCGCTCGTCGTCTGCCCCGCCTCCGCGACGACGCTGTCACGTCTGGCGACTGGGTCAGCTGAGGACATGCTGTCCTGCACCGCGCTCGCGACTCGTGCGCCACTCGTCATCGCTCCCGCGATGAACGTGAACATGTGGACTCATCCGGCGACTCAGGCCAACGCCGCGCTCCTGCGCGAGCGCGGTGCCATCCAGGTCGGCCCCGTCGAAGGACGACTGGCGGAAGGCATCGTCGGCGTGGGGCGCCTCGCGCCGCTGGAGGACGTGCTGGCCGGCATCCGCGTTGCGCTCGGCCGCCCGGGCACGCTGACCGGACGGCGAGTCGTCGTCTCCGCCGGTGGGACGCACGAGCCGATCGATCCCGTGCGCTTCGTCGGCAACCGGTCCAGCGGCAAGATGGGGTACGCCATCGCCGAGGCGGCGCGCGACCGGGGCGCGTCCGTCACGCTCGTCAGCGGCCCCACAGCACTCCCACCGCCCTGGGGAATCGACCTGCGCCGCGTCGAGACCGCCGCAGAGATGCGCGACGCGATGGTCCGCGCCGTCTCCGGCGCCGATGCCGTGGTCATGGCCGCGGCCGTCGCCGATTTCCGCCCCGGCGAGCCCGCGGCCCAGAAGATCAAGAAGACCGACGCCGACCTCACGCTGCGGCTCGTGCGCAACTCCGACTTCTCCGGAGACATCGCGGCCGCGGGAGGCGACCGGCTCGTCAAGGTCTATTTCGCGGCGGAGACGCAAGACGTCGTCGCCTACGCAGAGCAGAAGCTCGAGCGCCTTCAGGCACACCTGCTCGTCGCCAACGACGTCACCGAGCCGGGCAGCGGCTTCGGCACCGACACCAATCGCGTGACCCTGCTCCACCGCGATGGAGGGCGCGAGGCGCTGCCGCTCCTGTCGAAGGACGGCGTCGCCGAAGAGATCCTCGATCGCGTCGAGCGCCTTCTAGGCTAGCCCCACGTCCTCCAGCGCCGCTGCGATCCCGTCCTCTTCATTTGACGGACAGACGCGATCCGCCGCCGCCTTCGCCTCGGCGGTTCCATTTGCCATGCAGACGCCAAGCCCGGCAAAGGCGAGCATCTCCAAGTCGTTCACCTGGTCGCCGAACGCGATCACGTCGGCCGCCATGCAGCCGATCCGCTCGCACAATCCCTGCAGCGCGGCGGCTTTGGACGTGCCCGGTCCCACTACTTCGATCGCGCCGCCGCTCACGAACTGGTCGCGCGAGAAGATGACGCGCCACAGCCGCGCGTCCTGGGCAGGTGGGTCGAGCGATGCCGGCGGCGGTGCGTGACCCGTGAGCGCCTCGTTCAGCCCCTCCAGTCGCTCCATCGAGTCGAAGACGATCAGCTGGATCGGATCGTGCGCCAGCGCCTCGTCGAGCGTCGGCGTGTCCACGACCTCGCGGGCGAGCTCCGGATCTCGCGCGGCGTACGCGACAAGTCGCTGGTTGGCGCGCCAATCGCCCGCGAACCAGATCGCCTCTGGCTGTGCGGCGTTGGCGAACATGACCGCGCTCATGCCGAGGCCTCCGATGATCTCGAGCGCGCGCCTGGCCGATTGGCCGGGTAAGTGGGCGTGCGCCACGATTTCATCCCCATCCCACGTGACTGCGCCCTGACTCGCCACGAGAAAGTGCGGCAGGTCGAGCTGGCGTGTGATCGGGAGCGCGGTACGCCGTCGTCGTCCAGTGGCAACCGCGAGCGCCGCGCCGCGCTCGATCGCCGTCGCGAGCGCTCTCCGGGTGCGCTCGGAGATCGTCCCGTCCCGCCTCAGCAGGGTCCCGTCGACGTCGACGGCGACCAGGCGGAAGGGCATCTGCGACGATTCTAGCCCTCATTCATGGCACCCGACCTGGCGGCCGCGTGGGAGGCGATGTGTCCGCCGGTCCGCGCGCGCTATGCCTCAGCCTCTCGCCCCAACCGTGCGCGCCGCCTCGCCCTCCGCGCGCTCGTGTGGGAGGTCCGTCGCCGCGCACCGCGCGGCCCCGCGCCCGATGGCCCGCTGCCGGTCGACGCGCGCATCCTG
>DASTZM010000741.1:0-4598 GCA_035764305.1 Chloroflexota bacterium
GCTAGGGGGTCCGGGGGAGCGCAGCGTCCCCCGGCGGGTGCGGGCAGAGCCCGCTAACAAAGGAGCCACCCATGACTGCACAGTCACCGGCCACCACCCAACCCATCACCCGGCGCGCCTGGGGGGTGCGCGCATCTGGACTTGTGGGCCTCCTCGCCCTCACCCCGGGCCTCGCCGCCTGCGCCAGCCCCCAATCCGCCCCCACCCCCAAACCCTCCGCCATGAGCGGCAAGCTCCGCTTCTACACCCGCGGCGGCGAAGTCGAGACCCGCGGCCAGGCCGAGATCCTCATCCCCACCTTCAAGAAGGTCGCCCCCAACGTCGCCGTCGAGCACGAGATCTTCACCGCCGCCGACGCCAGCGACACCTACACCCTCAAGCTGCTCGCCATGTACGCCGCCGGCACGCCCCCCGACCTGTTCGGCTTCGGCCAGAACTACTTCGGCTTCTGGGCGCGCAACATGCTCGCCGACCTCACCGGCTACGTCAACCGGGACAAGTTCGACCTCAACCAGTTCCACACCGGCCTGGCCGACAAGTTCAAGGTCAAGGGCAAGTACTACGGCATCCCGCAGCTCACCACCTTCGGCACGCTGCTCTTCTACAACAAGAACCTCTTCGACGAGGCCGGGATCAAGGTCCCCACCACCGACTGGGACGACAAGTCCTGGTCCTTCGACGTCATGCTCGACTACGCCCGGCGCATGACCAAGAACGCCGGCGAGCCAAACGCGACGTACGGCCTGACCTACTCCCCCGGCAATCCGCACGTCCACGCCTGGCTGTGGGGCGGCGACACCTTCCTCCCCGAGCACTACACCGAGGGCATCGCCCAGCGCACGACCATCGACAGCAAGGAATCGGTCGAAGGCCACCAGTTCGCGCAGGACATCCGCTGGAAGTACCACACCACCCCGCGCGCGGGCGAGCCGACCAGCGGCATCAGCTTCCTCAACGGGCGCTACGCCATGGACCTCAACGGCGGTTGGAACTTCTGGGGCTACACCGTCATCAAGGACTTCAAGTGGGGCGTCGCCGCCGTCCCGACGCAGGCCACCAACAAGCAGCCCAACTACAACGACTTCTGGGAGATGTCCAGCGAGTCCAAGCAGAAGGACACCGCCTGGGAGTTCATCAAGCACCTCTCGTCGGTCGACGTGCAGCGCGAGTACGTCGCGCTGACCGGCACGCCGCCCACCCTCAAGGCCGCCATGGACGCCTGGTACAAGCGCTTCGAGGGCACCCAGCTCGCGATGACCCGCGCCGAGATCGAGAAGGTCACCCAGGGCGCCATCCAGCCCAAGCGCTCCCAGGAAAACGCCGACCACACGCTCATCGAATGGTCCAAGATCAGCGCGCTGTACACGCCCAACGTCTCCACGCCGCTCAACGCCAACCAGGGCACCGCGCGCGACATCCTGACCAAGGCCAAGCCGCTCTACGACTCGACCGTCAAAGAGATCTACGAGCAGTTCAAGGGCAAGACGCCCTCATAAGAAAGGACGGGCTACGGCTCATGACTACCGCGACGAAAACGTTCAACGTCGGCGTCGTCGGCTGCGGCGACATCGCCTTGAAGAACTACCTGCCCGGCACCAAGGCGCTCGCCGGCACGGTCGACATCGTCGCCACCGCCGACACGCGCTACGACCGCGCCGTCAAGGCGGCCGAGGAGTTCGGCCACGAAGAGTGCACCGCCTACGCCAGCCTGGACGAGCTCCTCAAAGACCCGCGCGTGCAGGGAGTCCAAGTCCTCACGCCGTGGCCCTTCCACTACCAGCTCACCCTCCAGGCCCTCCAGGCCGGTAAGCACGTCTACACCCAGAAGCCGATGTGCCAGACCCTGATGGAGGCCAACCGTCTGATCGACGAGGCCGACCGGCGCGGCCTCGTCCTCGCCGCCGCGCCGCCCAGCATGCTCAGCCCCACCATGCAGCGCGTCAAGACGCTCATCAAGGAAGGGACCATCGGCAAGGTCGGGCTGATCTACAACCACTCCTCCCACGGCGGCGCCACCGGCCCCGGCCGCTTCACCGATTCGCAGTGGTTCTTCATGAAGGAGGCCGGCGCCTGGACCTCGCTCGTCGACATGGGCGTCTATGGGCTGCACACCGTCACCGGCATCCTCGGCCCCGCCAAGCGCGTCACCGCCTTCAGCGGCATCGCCTATCCCCAGCGTACCTTCACCGACCCTGAGACTCAGCAGGCGCGTCCCGTCGAGATCACGTCGCACGACAACGGCATCGTCATGCTCGACTGGGGCGAGGGGACCATCGGCACCGTCGATGGCTCCTTCACCGTGGTCACGCGCGAGGGACCCGGCATGGTGATCTACGGCAGCCAGGGCGTGATCAGCTCCGCCGGCCGCAGCGGCTCCTTCCGCCTCTACCAGCGCGCCGACGGCGGCCCCTACCCGCGCGGCTGGAGCGAGGTCGACCCCGACGGCAAGGTGGTCGCCACCGGTGACGACGCCGGCAAGACCAACAGCGGCCAGGGCCGCCGTGGCGGGCGGCAGGGTGCCCCATCCGACGACGTCGCCCACTGGGCCGAGTGTGTCGTGCAGGGCAAGAAGCCCATCCTCTCCGCCGAGCACGCCCGCCACGTGGTGGAGATCATGGAGAAGGCCGTCCTCGCCTCCCAGACCGGCCAGGCCCAGGAGCTAACCACCGTCTTCTAAGAGTAGGGCCTAGCTCGTAGTCCCTACTTCAGAAGACTCTTGGACTTCAGCCACTGCGCGGCGACGTCCTTGGGGTCCTGCTTGTCCACCCCCGCCCGCTTGTTCATCGCCGTCATCTCTTCCGTCGTCAGCTTCGCGCTGATCCCGTTGATCAGCGTCTTGAAGTCCGCCGGCGCCTTGTTCAGCACGTCGTTGCGCACCACCGGCGCGATGTTGTCCGCCAGCTGCAGCTTCTTGTCGTCCTGCAGCATCACGAACCCCTTCGCCGCGATCACCGCGTCGGTCGAGTACAGCAGCGCCACGTCGATCTGCCCCGCCTCCAGCGCCGCCACCGTCAGCGGCCCGCCCGAATCGAGCGGCTTGAAGTCCTTGAACTTGATCGTGTACGTCTTCTCCAGCCCGGGGATGCAGAACGGGCGCGTCGGGCACTCCGCCGCCGCCCCCAGCACCAGCTGCCCCGCCACCGGCGTCAGATCGCTCAGCTTGGTCAGCTTGTACTTGTCCGCCGTCGCCTTCGTCACGACGAACGAGTTGACGTCCACCGCCGGCGCGTAGTCCAGCACCGTGATGTTCTTCGGCTTCAGCGCCTCTTGGAGATTGTGGTGTGTCGCCGCCGCGTCGGAGGACGCCTTCGCCGTGTCCTTCGTCAGGAACGTCACGTACGTCGCCAGGTACTCCGGGTACATGTCGATCTGCCCCGACTCCAGCGCCGGCGCGACGATCTCGCGGTTGCCCAGGTTGAGCTTGCGCTCGATCTTGTAGCCGTTCGCCTCGAGCACCTGCGCGTACAGCTCGGCCACGATCAGCTGCTCGCCGAAGTTCGTCGAGCCGACCCGCACCAGCGGCTTGGCCGCCGCCCCGCCGCCCGCTCCGCTCGTCCCCGTCTGCCCGCACGCCGCCAGCGCCAGCGCCGCCGCGCCCATTCCCACCTGCCGCCGTGTGATCGAATTCATGCGATCCAGTGTAGCTACGCCCCCGTCTGCGCCCGCACGCCCCTTGGCACCACCAGCCGCTCCAGCGCGCCAAACACCCACTCCGTCGCCATGCTCAGCACCGCCACCAGCAGCGCCCCCGCCACCAGGCGCGGCGTCTCGAGTCGCGCCAGCCCGTCCACGATGTACCGCCCCAGTCCGCCGCTCGCCACGATCGCCCCCAGTGTCGCCGTCGCCACGATGCTCACCGCCGCGTTGCGCACGCCGTCCACGATCACCGGCGCCGCCAGCGGCAGCTCCACCCGGCGCAGCACCTGCCACCCCGTCATCCCCAGCCCGCGCGCCACGTCCACCACGTCGCGATCCACCGCCCGCACCGCGACGTACGCGTTCACCAGGATCAGCGGCGCGCCCAGCGGCACCAGCATGAACACCGTCGGCCAGAACCCCAGCCCCAGGCGCAGCCGGAACACCAGCGGCAGCACCAGCGCCAGGATCGCCAGCGACGGCAGCGCGCGCCCCACGTTCGCGGCGTTGATCGCCAGCCACGCGCCGCGCCCCGTGTGCCCCAGCGCCACCCCCAGCGGCAGCGCCAGCGCCAGCGAGATGCCCAGCGCCGTCCCCGACAGCGCCAGGTGCTGCAGCACGCGTGCGCCGATCCCGTCGCTCCCCGCCCAGTGCGCCGGGTCGACCAGCCACGCCGCCACCGCCTCCGCCAGCCCGAGCACGCCTCCCTAGCTCCCTCTGCCCGAGCGCTCGTCGCGCGCCGCCGCCCACGGCGTCAGCGTGCGCTGCAGCCGCACCAGCGCGGCGTCCGCCGCCATTCCCAGCGCCACCGACCCCACCGCCCCGACGATCAGCGGCGTCGAGAAGAAGCGCAGGATCCCCTCCAGGATGAAGTAGCCCAGCCCGCCCTGCCCTATCAGCGCCGTCACCGTCACCAGCCCGACCGTCGTGATCGTCGCCACCCGCACCGCACCCAGCAGCAC
>DASTZM010000742.1:0-13859 GCA_035764305.1 Chloroflexota bacterium
GTCGACGACCTCGGCGGCCTGGATGGCGGCTTCGAGCTTGCCGGTGTGGCCCACCATGTCGCCATTGGCGAAGTTCAGCACGACGAAGGCGTGGCCGCCGGTCTCGATCTGCTTGACGGCGGCGGCGGCGACACCGCGTGCGCTCATCTCGGGCTGGAGGTCGTACGTCGCCACGTTGGGCGAGGCGATGAGGATGCGCTCTTCGTTGTCGAATGGCTCTTCGCGGCCGCCGTTGAAGAAGTAGGTCACGTGGGCGTACTTCTCGGTTTCGGCCAGGTGGCACTGGCCGAGACCCGCCTCGGCGACGACGCGCGCGATCGGCCACTCGACGAAGTCGGGCGGGTAGGCGATGCCCTGCACCGGCAGAGAGGACTCATACTGGGTCAGGGTGACGTAGTACAGGTCGTTGGGGTGGCGGATGCGGTCGAAGGAGTCAAAGTGGGGGAGCAGGAGCGCCTGAGTCAGCTCGCGCGCGCGGTCGGCGCGGAAGTTGAACCAGAGGACGACGTCGCCGTCGTGAATGGTGCCTGCCGGGTCGATAACGGTGGGTGGGAGGAACTCGTCCGTTATTCCCCGCTCGTAGGCGGCTCGGACGGCGGCTTCGGCGGTGTCGGCGCGGTCGCCTTCGCCGAGGACCAGGGCTTTGTAGGCGCGCTCGACGCGGTCCCAGCGGCGGTCGCGGTCCATGGCGTAGTAGCGGCCCGAGATGGTGGCGATGCGGCCGGCGCCGGTCTCGTGGAGCTTGGCTTCGAGGTCGGGCAGGTCTTCCAGCGCTTGCTGGGGTGGGGTGTCGCGGCCGTCGAGGAACGGGTGGACTGCGACGCCGCCCTTCAGACCGCGGCGTGCGGCGAGATCGAGCAGCGCGTAGAGGTGCGTGGCGTGCGAGTGGACGCCGCCGTAGCTGAACAGCCCCAACAGATGGAGCGTCTTGCCGCGCTCGCGCGCGACGTCGACCGCGCGGCACAGCGCCTCGTTCTCGAAGAAGGCGCCGCTGCGGATCGCCTCGTCGATGCGGGGCAGCTCCTGCAGGACCCGGTAGCCGGCGCCGAGGTTGAGGTGACCCACCTCCGAGTTGCCGATCTGCCCTTCAGGCAGGCCGACGGCGAGGCCCGACGCCGCGAGAGACGCGTGCGGGCACTCGGCCCACCAGCGGTCCATGTTGGGCGTGTCGGCGAGCGCGATGGCGTTGCCCGGCCCCGGCGGTGCGATCCCCCACCCGTCCAGCACGATCAGCACACACGGCCCGCGCACCATGCGGTCAGACGGTAGCAACCGCCCGCTCTCCTGAAGATGCGGCTACCATTTCTATGAGATATGGCGGTCGTCCAGACGCCAACCACACCGACCGCACCGACCGCACCGACCGTCAAGCCGGCTCAGCCCGACGTCGAGCGCGGGCACGACTTCGACGCCGACTTCCTGACGCAGCGCTTCCCGCCGCACAAGGTGGTGGTGCATGACAACGACTACACGCCGTTCGACGCAGTGACCAAGATCTTCCTGAAGGCGGTGCCCGGCATGACGGCCGAGCGCGCCTATGCGCTGACGATGGAGGTGCACACCAGCGGGTCGGCGGTGCCGTACGTCGGGCCGAAGGAGCAGGCGGAGCACGTCGCAGCGATCATCCGCACGATTGGCATCAAGGTCACCGTCGAGCCGGACTGCTAACGTCCCGCGCGATACGGGAGGGCGAGAGATGGCACAGAAGCAGCACCGGATCGGCATCGCCGGCTTCGATCACTGGTACATCGCGCGGGGTGTAGTGGACGCGTGCACGACCAACCCGCGCGCGACGGTCACCGCGGTGGCGCACCGCGATGAAGCGACGATCACGCAGTACGCGAAAGAGAAGAGCATCCCCTTCGCCACGACCGACTACGCGGCGATCGCGGCGCGCGACGACGTGGAGGTGCTGGTGACGGCGTGCCCGACCTCCGAGAACGTCGCGCTGTGCATCGACGCCGCGAAGCGGGGCAAGCCGATTCTGAGCGTCAAGCCGTGCGCGATGACGGTGGCCGACGCCGACCGGCTGGCCAAGGCGGTCAACGACGCAGGGGTGGCGTTCTATCCCTTCGAGTCCTACAACCGCGTGGGGGCGCAGAACCGCGGGCTCAAGGCGTGGCTGGCGGAGGGGAAGATCGGGAAGCCGATCTCGGCGACGATCATCCAGCGTGCCGGGCTGGGCGGGGCGAGCCAGGACTGGCCGGGGCGCCGGAACGACAACACGTGGTGGCGGACGCCGAGCATGGTGCCGGGCGGCGGCTGGCTGGACCACGCGATCTACCAGATCGACGCGCTGCGCTTCCTGCTGGACGACGAGGTGGCGCGGATCGGGGGCGTAGCGAAGACGCTGGCGCACCCTGAACTGCAGGCGCCGTGGGAGGATTTTGGGGTGGCGATCGTCGAGTTCAAGAAGGGGCTGGTGGCGACGATCGAGGTGACGTGGACGGCGCCGGCGAGCGGCGGTCTGAGCCAGACGCAGATCGTGGGAACCGAGGGGCAAATCGTGTACGATCCGACGGTCACGGGGCGCGTGGCGGTCTCGGGCAAGTTCGACGGCCCGGCCGGCGGGGGGTGGACGTCCTTCGCGCCGCCCTGGCGCGGTGGAGCGACGCCGCTGGACCACGTGCTCGACGTGATCGAAGGCAAGGCGCAGCCGGCGGCGACGGTGGCCGACGCGCGCGCTAACGTCGCGGCGTGCCTCGCGTTTTACGAGGCGGCGCGGACGGGGAGAACCGTCTCGCTCTGAAAGAGCAGCTGCACTAGATGAAGGGGATCATCGTCTCCGGCGGGAAGGGGACGCGGCTCCGGCCGCTGACCTACACCGGCGCAAAACAGCTCGTGCCGGTGGCGAACAAGCCGGTGATGTTCTACGCCATCGAGGACCTGGTCGAGGCGGGTATCACCGACATTGGGATCGTGGTGCCGGCGGACTTCGCGATGGCGCGCGACCAGATCAAGGCGGCGATCGGGGACGGGTCGAAGTTTGGCGCGAAGGTGACATACATCGAGCAGGACGCGCCGCGGGGCATCGCCCACGCGGTGAGCATCTGCGAGGAGTTCGTCGGCGGCGAGAAGTTCGTCGTGTTCCTGGGGGACAACTTCATTCGCGAGGGGATCACGTCCCAGGTCAAGGCGTTCCGTGACGGGGCGATGAACGCGGTGCTGATGCTGCATCGCGTCCCCAACCCGCAGGAGCTGGGTGTGGCGGTGGTGCAGGACGGGCGAATCGTCGAGTTGCAGGAGAAGCCGGCGCAGCCGAAGAGCGACCTGGGCATCGTGGGCATCTACATGCTGGACCGCCACTTCTTCGAGGAGGCGGCGAAGCTGAAGCCCTCCGCGCGGGGCGAGCTGGAGATCACGGACGCACTCTCGGGGCTGGTGGCACGCGGGCTGGACGTGCGCCCGCAGATGGTTGAGGGCTACTGGATCGACACCGGCAAGCACATCGACATGCTGGACGCGAACCGGCTGGTGCTGGACGCGCTGGACGCGCGGATCGATGGCGAGGTGGACCGGGAGAGCCGGGTAGACGGGCGCGTGGTGTTGGAGAAGGGGGCGCGGTTGGTGCGCAGTGTGGTGCGCGGACCGGCGATCATCGGCAAGGGGGCCGTAGTGACCGACGCGTACATTGGGCCGTACACCGCGGTGGGGGACGGGTGCGTGATCACGGCAAGCGAGATCGAGCACAGTATCGTGCTGGAGAGCTCGACGATCGAGGACATCGGGACGCGCATCGAGGACAGCTTGATCGGGCGCAACGTGCGCCTCTCGCGCTCGGCGATGAAGCCCAAGGCACACAAACTGCTCTTGGGAGATAACTCCAACGTGGGCCTGGCGTAGCGGCGTGCGTACACCCTGATGGTCGACTGATGGAAGGCGGCGAGCCCTTCCGGCGCAGGCGCCGGCGGCGCGGTCGTGGGCCGCGACCGGGCAGCGGCGAGCCACGGGCGTACGCCACGCCTGCGTCGTACGCCTCCGACCAAGACGGCCCCGCCGTGCGGCGCGGCCGGGCGGACTACCGGCAGCCACGCGGGGACGGTCAGGACCGGTCGCCGATCGTGCAGCCGGCGCAGGAGCGCCGGCCCGCGGCGCCGGAGGAGGAGCACGGATTTGTGCTGGCGCTTCCGGACGGACGGATGGTCCTGCGTGCGGCGGCGAAGCCGTCCGAGGCGTTGCGCGCCGCGCCGCGGGGCGACGCGCTGATCCCACCCGGCTTCCTGCTGACGAAGGGGCTTCGCCCGGGCGACGAAGCGACGGTGCTGGTGGACTACGGACGGGGGCGGCCGTCGGTGGTAGAGGTGCTGGACGTGGGCGGGCTGCCGCCCGAAGAGGCGGCGCGCCGGCCGCGCTTCGACAATCTGACGGCGATCCATCCGGAGCGGCAGATCAAGCTGGAGCGGGCAGGGAGCACGACGGCGCGCATCCTGGATCTCTTCGCGCCGATTGGGTTTGGGAGCCGCGTGCTGGTTGTTTCGCCGCCCAAGGCGGGCAAGACGACGATCCTGAGGGAGATCGCGCTCTCGACGATCCACAACCACCCGGACGTGCGGCTGATCTGCTGCCTGGTGGGCGAGCGGCCAGAGGAGGCGACCGAGTTCACGCGCTTGCTGCCGGCGACGACGTCGACGGGTGCGCCGATCGAGGTGGTGTCGACGACGTTTGACGAGGCGACGACGCGGCAGGGGGCGATGGCGGAGCTGACGGCGGAGCGGGCGCGCCGGCTGGTGGAGCTGGGGAAGGACGTGGTGCTGCTGGTGGACAGCATCACGCGCATGGTGCGCGCATTCAACCTGGCCGTGCGCGGCCCCGGGGCGGGGCGGACGCTCTCGGGGGGGGTAGCGGCGGGAGCGCTGACGCCGACGCGGCGGTTCTTCGGCGCGGCGCGGGCGATCGAGGGGGGAGGCTCGCTGACGGTGGTCGCGTCGTGCCTGGTGCAGACCGAGAGCCGGCAGGACGACCTGGTGTACGAGGAGCTGAAGGGGACGGGAAACAGCGAGATCGTGCTGGACCGCAAGCTGGCGGAGCGGCGCATCTTCCCGGCGATCAATCTGCCGGCGACCGGGACTCGGCGCGAGGAGCTGATCCTGGACCCCACGCGACTGGACGCGGTGCAGAAGGTGCGGCGGGTCTTCGCGACGGCGGGCAACTACTTTCAGGCGACCGAGAAGCTGGTGCAGCGGATCGAGTCGACGCCGGACAACGACGCGTTCATCGCCGGTCTGCCGGGGTTTCGATCGGCTTAGCCGGTCGGGCGCGTGAGGCCGGGGGGGCTTGAAAGTTACCCTCCGCAGGTGAACGGCTCGTACGGGCTGGTCCGAGTGGGGGCGGCGGTACCGCCGCTCAAGGTCACCGACTTCGCGTACAACCGCGAGCAGACGCTGGCGCTGTGGCGGCGCGCGCACGAGGAGGGCGTGGCGGTGGCGGTGTTCCCGGAGCTGGGGCTGACGGGCTACACCGCGGGTGACCTGAACATGGACTCCCACCTGCTGCGCAGCGCGGTCGAGTCGCTGGGCTGGCTGCTGGAGCAAGGGGCCCGGGAAGGGCTCAAGACGGTGGCGTACGTGGGGCTGCCGCTGTTCGTGCACCCCGGGGTCTACAACTGTGCGGCGGCGATCCAGGGGGGACGGCTGCTGAGTGTGACGCCGAAGGCGTACCTGCCGAACTACGGCGAGTTCTACGAGCGGCGCCAGTTCCGCGAAGCGCGCACGCTGCCGGAGGGGCGGCAGATCGAGCTGCTGGGGCAGCGGGTGCCGTTTGGGCTGGACGTGCTGCTCGCCGCGCGCAATGTGCCCGAGCTGATGGTGGGGGCGGAGATCTGCGAGGACGGGTGGACGCATCTGTCGCCTAACGCGTTCCTGGCGAGCGCGGGGGCGACGGTGATCGGCAACCTCTCGGGCAGCCCGTTCAAGCTGGGGCGGGGGGAGGCGCGCCACCACATCTGCTGGAAGGCGTCCGGCCCCGGCGTCTGTGCCTTCATCTACGTCGGCGCCGGCCCGGGCGAGTCGTCGTCCGACGTGGCGTTCGACTCACATGCCCTGATCTACGAGAACGGGTGGAGTCTGGCGGAGAGCCGGCGGTTCTCGCGCGAGGCACAGCTGACCACGGCGGATGTGGATCTGGAGCTGCTGATGGCGGAGCGGCTGGCGTCGGGCACGTTTGGCGACTGCGCGCTGGCGCACGCGCCGGAGGTGCGGCGCGTGACGTTCGAGGCGCACCTCCCCGAGTCGTTCGCGCCGCTGCGGCGGCACGTCGAGCGGCACCCGTTCGTGCCGAAGGACGCGGCGACGCTGGCGACGCGATGCTGGGAGGTGTTCGAGATCCAGACGAACGCGCTGATCACGCGCATGCAGCACTTTGGCAACGACCGGCTTGTGCTGGCGCTCTCTGGCGGACGCGACTCGACGCTGGCGGCGCTGGCGTGCGCGAACGCGCTGGATCAGCTGAAACTGCCGCGGGAGAACCTGCTGTGCGTCTCGATGCCGGGGCTGGGGACGACGGCGCCGACGCGCCAGGCGTCGAAGGACCTGGCGGCGGCGCTGGGGGCGACGTTCGAGGAGCAGGACATCCGCGAAGAGACGTACCTGATTCTGAAGGAGCAGGGGCACCGCGCGGCGCTGGCGTACGAGAAGTGGCTCGAGTCGGAGCGCCAGGACCACGACAAGCACGTGCCTCACCACGTCGACCGGTTCGTCCAGTTTCTGGCGCGCCATCCGGAGACGGCCGACGTGGAGCTGGAGAACGTGCAGGCGCGGATCCGCAAGCTGCGCGTGCTGACGCGCGCCAACCGCTACCGCGAGGCGGGCCACTACGCGCTGGAGATCGGGACGGGGGACCTGTCGGAGAAGGCGCTGGGGTGGAGCACGTACGCGGGCGACCACATCTCGATGTACGACCTGAACCCGGGGATCCCGAAGACGCTGGTGGAGTTCGTGATCCGGTGGGTGGCGAACGAGCGGGTGGGGGCGTGGTCGGGGCAGTCGAAGGAGCAGGCGGACCGGCTGCGCGAGGCGCTTTTTGACGTGCTGGAGGCGCCGATCTCGCCGGAGCTGCTGCCGGCGAGCACGGAGGGGCGGATTGCGCAGCTGACGGAGAAGACGCTGGGTCCGTATGAGCTGAACGACTTCTTCCTGTACTGGTTCATCCGCCACCGCGCGCGGCCGGCGCGGATCCTGTTCTTGGCGGAGCAGGCGTTCGAGGACACGTACCCGCGCGAAGAGATGAGGAAGTGGCTGGCGCAATTCTTCCGGCGGTTCTTCTTAGCGCAGTGGAAGCGCGACTGCACGGCGGATGGGCCGAAGGTGGGGGCGGTGGCGCTGTCGCCGCGGGGTGACTGGCGAATGCCGTCGGACGCGGTGGTGACCTCATGGATCAGGGAAGTGGAGGAGATGGATGACTGAACGGCCGCCGATGATCCCGCGGGTGAGCGATCGGACGGAGGAGTACGACCGCGCGCGGGAGCGCTACTTCCGCCATCCGGTGGAGCGCGTGGCGCCGGAGAAGGGGGTGGCGACTCGCGAGCTGTTCGCGCGGATGGAGCGCGCGGCGGGGCCGATTCGCAACCTGGCGCAGGTCTATCTGTACTGGGAGGAGATGCTCACCACGCCGCGCCAGGCGGTGTGGATGACGATCGCGGGGGCGTATATCCCGTTCGGGCTGGGTGGGACGATGCGCACGCTGCTGGACAGCCATTACGTCGACGTGCTGGTGACGACGCCGGCGCAGCTGACGCACGACCTGACGGAGATCCGCGGCCACCGGCACTACCACGGCTCCGAAGAGGTGGACGACAACGAGCTGCAGCGGCTGGACGTGAACCGCTACTGGACGGTGTTCGGAGACGAGCAGGAGCTGAACACGAATGACGACGTGGTGGCGGAGTTCGCCGAGACGCTGCCGGACGACCGGCCGCTGACGCAGAGCGAGTACTTCTACCGGCTGGGGGCGTGGCTGCCGGGGAGCGGGCACGGCCCGGTGGACGGCATGCTGACGGCGGCGGCGCGGAGTGGGATTCCGATCTTCTGCCCAAGCCCGGGTGACGCGGACGTGATGAGCGACCTAGCGCACTCGCGCAAGCGGACGGGGCGGCGGCTGGTGATCGACCCGGTGAAGGAGATCCTGGACATGGTGGCGTACAACGCCGCGCTCGAGGACGCGGGCTGGCGCGCGGGGCTGGTGGCGCTGGGCGGTGGGGCGCCGCGCAACTACGGGCAGCAGGCGATGGCGTGCGCGTACATGCTGGATCGGACGGATCTGAAGCGCTACAACTACGGTCTGCGCATCTCGCTCGATCCGGTGCAGACGGGCGGGTTGTCCGGGTCGACGATCTCCGAAGGGAAGACCTGGAAGAAGTACGCCGCGGACACGAAGATCGCGGAGTACTTTGGCGACTTCATGGCACCGCTGGTGCAGATGGGGCACGCGCTGGTGGACGCCGTGCCGGCGCCGCGGAGTGGGCCGACGGTGCGCTACGCGGATGACGGGCGGCTGCTGGTGAAGGTCCAGGACCGCGAGGTTGACGTCCAGAGCGAGTACGGCTACCGCTGACACAGGCACCGGCACTGTCGGATACGCGCCGGTCGCACCGCCGGTCGCGCGCCAGTGGCTGCCGAGGCGCCGCTGGCCGCTCGTGGCGGCGCTCGTCGTCGGGCTGGCGCTGCGTCTGCCTTACGTGGCGGAAGGTGACGGGTACGACGCGCGGAACTACTCAGCCTTCGCAACATCGGTGCTGGAGTGGGGGCACACATTCGACGGGTACCACCAATCGCGCTACTCGGCGTTTCCCTTCGCGCATCCGCCGCTCTTCCCGATCCTGTACGCGCCGCTGAACTGGCTGGCGCTGCGCACAGGCGGCTCGTACGTGGCGGCCGCAAACGGGCTGATCTACGGCTTCGAGGTGATTGCCGCGGTGACGCTCTACGCACTGGCGCTTCGGGCCGAGGCGCGACCTCGATGGAGGGAGTGGTCGGCGGGGCTGGCCGCGGCGCTGCTCTACCTGGTGCCGCTGAGCCCGCTGTGGCTGCGCTGGCGGGACGGGCCGGCCCCGGACACGCAGTACGCGTGGATCGCCGTCGCCTGGTTGCTGGGCGCCGTGAACTACGCGCGCTCGCCGAAGGCAAGTGGCGCGCTGCTCGGGCTGGCGCTGGCGACGCGAAGCGAGATGGCGTTCCTGGTCTTGCCGTGGGTGCTGCACTACGCGCGCCAGTCACTCACGCGCGCCGCGTGGTTCGCCGGCGCGGCGGGGGCAGTGGTGGCAGCGGTCGTGGGTCCGTTCGCGTTGCGGGACTGGGCGGCATTCGATTGGGCGCTGCGAGGCCACCTGGCGGGACGGCTGGATTCAAGCGGCGCGCTGCTCTGGCGGTGGACGTGGCGCGAGCCTCCGGCCGCCCTGATGGCCTCGCTGGAGGGCCGCCACGGCGCCGTGATGCTCGGCGCGATACTAGCGGCGACGCTGCTCACGTGGCGGGACCGGATGGTCGAACGGCGTCTCACGGTGGTGGCGCTGGCCCACGTACTGACGCTGCCGGTGTTCCACCTGCGGTATGGCGCGCCCGCGCTGGCGCTTTCGCTGGCGCTGGCGGCGCGCACGCGGCTGGTTTGGCTCTTCGCTGCGTGGTGCGCCGTGGCGCTGCGCCTGGAGATAGACGCGCTGACAGTAGGACTGCCACTGCTGGCGCTGGTGGGCGTCGGATGGCTCGACCGGAGCCCGGCCGAGGCGGCGTACGCGGACGATCCCCTGCGCGCGTGGCTGGCGGCGCGCTGTCGTGATGCGCTCCGCCTGCCGGCGTGGACGCCGGCGGCGGCGGTGGCGCTGGGTGTGACGTGCGTGCTGATAGGGCGCGCAGCGCCGGAGCCGGCGCTAGACGCGCGCGTGGGGCAGCTTCAGGTGATGACGCTGCTGGCCGGCGTCACCGAGTGGGGCGCGCTGCCGCCGGCCGGTGTGGTCGGCTGGGTGGCAGGGTTGCCGGGGGCGGGCGGCGCGTGGCGACTCAACGTGTTGACGGCGGTGATGTGGGGTGGTGCGCTGTTCCTGGTGGGTTCCCTGGCAACTCTGGCACTTGTGTCCCGTCGCGCCGGTGCGACGGCGACGACGCTGCTGGCGTTGGCGTCGGGCGCGGTACTCCTGGCGCAGCTGGACACCGTAGAAGCGGGTCCGCAGCCGTTCGCCACGATGGTCGTCGCCGGAGTGGCAGCGACGGTCTTGCTGGTGGTGCGCGGACGTGTGGGCCGGGGCCGTGCGGTGGCGGCGTGGCTCTCGCTGGCGGGCCTGGTGGCGCTGCCTGCGGTGTGGGGTATGGCGATCCCGGTGACCATCGAGACGCCGGACGAGGCACGCCGGCTTGGGGTGCGGGAGGCGGCGGCGCTGGTCGGGAGGCCATTCGTGGCGTGGGAGACGTGGACCTGGAGGTCCCGTGCGCCTGAGTCGCGGACCGAGTATTCGGACGTGGTGGTGAGCAACCTGGCGTCGTTGGCCCGAGACGCGGTGGTGTGCGCGGGACCGGCGGAAGTGTGGGGGTGGTGGTACGCGACACTGGTCGATCGGTTGCGACCCGACGTGACCGTACGCCCGGCAGATGCCGAGACATGCACAAGCGCGGTCATCCCCGCCTACGCGCCGGGGCGCCCGGTGTACGCCACCGCGCTGACTGAAGAGGACCTGCGCACCTCCGAGTGGGTCTTTTTTCCGGCGCGCGGCGTATGGCGGGCGGTGGCCCCGCGCCGGACTGTGGGCGACGGGGCCGTCCTGAAGGGGCCTGACGACCCGATGTACTTGATCGAGGGCGAGCGCCGACGGTGGATCCCGACGCTGCAGAGCTTCGAGCGTGCTGGCTTGGCATGGGACCGGGTGCAATTGGTGTCGGCTGAGCTGATGACATCCATCCCGCTCGGCCCTCCGCTCGACCCGTAAGCACGCAGCGACGCAGGGTGCGGCCCGTACACTGCTGCCGCATGAAGATCACGGGAATCGAGTGTCTGCCGGTCAACGATGGGCGGAACTGTGTGTTTGTGGTGGTGGACACGGACGAGGGGATCTACGGCGTGGGGGAGGCGGGGCTGACGCGGCGCGCGGACGCTATTGCTGCGGTGTGCCGGGACTACGCGTCGATTCTGGTGGGGGAGGACCCATTCCGGATCGAGCACCACTGGCAGCGGATGAGTCGCGGGTTCTTCTTCCCGGCGGACCGGATCGCGGGGTCGGCGCTGGCGGCGGTGGACATCGCGCTGTGGGACATCATGGGGAAGGCGCTGGGGGTGCCGGTGTACCAGCTGCTGGGAGGGCGGGTGCGCGACAAGCAGGTGGTGTACCCACACATGGGCGGGCGGACGCCGGTGCAGCTGGTGGAGCGCTGTCTGGCGGCGTACGAGGAGGGGTGGAAGTTCGTGCGCTTCAGCCCGAACATCGGCGAAGGGGAGCGGTTCGAGCCGTCGGAGGCGGTACGCGAGTCGGTGAAGATGTTCGAGGCGGTGCGTGGGGCGCTGGGGGACAAGGTGGAGATCTGCTTTGACGTGCACACGCGGCTGGACCCGGCGGACGCGATCCAGCTGTGCCGGCAGGTGGAGCAGTACCGGCCGTTCTTCATGGAGGACCCGATCCGGTCGGAGGGGCCGAACAGCTTTCGTCTGTTGCGCCAGCACGTGCACACGCCGCTGGCGGCGGGAGAGCAGTTCGCGAGTAAGTGGGAGTTCCGCCAGCTCATCGACGAGGACCTGATCGACTACGCGCGGATCGACCTGTGCATCTGCGGCGGGATCAGCGAGGCGAAGAAGGTGGCGGGGTGGGCGGAGACGCACTACATCAAGCTGGCGACGCACAACCCGCTGGGGCCGGTGTCGAGCGCGGCGTGTCTGCACCTGAACCTGGCGACGAGCAACGTGGGGGTGATGGAGCAGCCGCAGAGGCCGGGCACGGCGATGACGAACGTGGTGCCGGGGCAGATGACGTGGGAGAAGGGGTACCTGCTGCCGCCGACGAAGCCGGGGCTGGGGATCGAGTTCGACCGCGAGGCGGCGCGCAAGCTGCCGTATCAGCCGGGTGGGGTGGTGAGGCCGCTGCTGCACCGGGACGACGGCAGCTTCACGAACTGGTAGGGGCGATTCCCTGGCCCCAAGCTTTGTTACGCTGCCGTGGTGTCTAGGGGGAGGGTGCTCGTCACCGGCGGGGCCGGGTTCATCGGCAGCTACATCGTGGAGGAGTTGCTGCGGGCGGGGTACGAGGTGCGGGTGTTCGACAGCCTGGAGGCGCAGGTGCACGGGGGGCTGGCAGAGACGGGGGCGGCGCCGGAGTACCTGGCGGAGGAGGCGGAGTTCGTCCAGGGGGACGTGCGCGACCGGGAGGCGGTGGAGAAGGCGCTGGAGGGGGTGGACTACCTGTTCCACGAGGCGGCGCTGGTGGGGGTGGGGCAGAGCATGTACGACGCGCGGCGCTACATGGACGTCAACGCCGTGGGCGGGGCGACGGTCCTCGACGCGGTGACTCAGTCCAAGGCGGTGCGGGGTCGGCTGAAGAAGATGGTGGTGGCGTCCTCGATGTCGATCTATGGAGAGGGGGCGTACCGGTGCGCCGAGCACGGGCTGGTGTACCCGCGGCTGCGTTCGGCGGCGCAGCTGGAGCGGGGCGAGTGGGAGCTGCGCTGCCCGGCGTGCGGGGCGGTGGTGGCGCCGGTGGCGACGACCGAGGACAAGCCGCTGCAGCCGCTGTCGATCTACGCGATCGGGAAGCGGGACCACGAGGAGATGTTCCTGGCGATGGGGGCGGCGTACGGGATCCCGTCTGTGGCGCTGCGCTACTGGCAGGTGTACGGCGCGCGCCAGGCGCTGTCCAACCCGTACACGGGGGTAGGGGCGATCTTCAGCTCACGGATCCTGGCGGGGAACCCGCCGCCGATCTACGAGGACGGCCGGCAGCTGCGGGACTTCGTGCACGCGAAGGACATCGCGCGGGCGAACGTGCTGGCGCTGGAGAGCGAGAAGGCGGACGGAGTGGCGGCGAACGTGGGGACCGGGACGCCGGTGAGCATCCTGGAGGTGGCGGAGACGCTCATCAAGGAGATGGGCGCGGACGAGCGGGGGCTGAAGCCGGACGTGATGGGGACGTTCCGGCCGGGGGACACACGGCACTGCTACCCGGACATCAGCCGCGCGCTGGAGCTGATGGGGTACGAGGCGACGATCCCGTTCGCGCAGGGGGCGCGGGAGCTGATCGCGTGGGTGCGCGAGCAGGAGGGCAAGGCGGAGGACCGGTTCGAGCAGGCGCAGAAGGAGCTGCAGGCGGCGGGGCTGGCGCGGGGCAGCTCAGGGGAGCCGCGATTCGGTTGATCGGTTGTGAAGGTGCGGGCAGGTGGCGTGGGCGGGTGGTGCGGGCAGCGCAAGGCGGGCCGTGTGCGCGGAATCCCTGAACGCGTATGCCGTTGTCCTGGTCGGGACAGTCCGCCCAAGGGGCGGGAGATTGCAGGAGATCGATTGGGGGTGCCGGGGCCTTGCGATGAACGGTGACGGGGCCCACCGGCTACGTGATTGGGAAGAGGAGATTGGGAAGAAGAGATTGGGGTGCCTCCTGCGCGGACTGCCCGGAGCAGGACAACGGCGCGTGGGGAGGGGCGGGGAGGGAGCGCGGCGCGGGCGGCCGGCTCAGGCGGCGGGCGGCGCGCGGCCGGGCCGGCGCGACGCGGACGGCGCCGGGCGGCGGGCGAGCGCACGGGGGCGCGAGATGTAAACGGCGGGCGGCGATGCAGAGACCTCAGCCATGCATGCGACGAGTCTGGACGGTGTGAGACGTGTGGGGGGCGCCATGTGCAGGACGAGCAGCGCCGCGGCACGCATGCCGCTCGCGATGAGCGCGATGAGCGTGACGAGCGCGA
>DASTZM010000743.1:0-4369 GCA_035764305.1 Chloroflexota bacterium
TACCAGAACGACGCTGGCTCCTTCTATCTGCTCCTCGACCTCACCGGCGACATGCAAGATGACCCAATCGGTGGGGCGGGCATGCCCGACTACTTTGACGTCACCTTCGATGCCAATCGCGATGTCTCCGTCACGCCCAACGTCGACCTGAACTACGGACTGGTTTCGTGGCCTGGCAGCACCGGCGCTGGCCTTTGCGTGCAGCGCTACATCGGACCCGGCGTGTTCACCGGCTGCCAGGTCCCCCAGTCTACCCTCGGCGCCGGCTTCGGCGCCTCCCTCGATTCCAGCACCCCCCACCGCGTGTGGGAGTTCCGCTTTCTGCTGAGCGAGGTCGGCAGCGCGCCGGGAGAGATCGTTCGCCTGGGTGTCGAGACGACGTCGCAGAACCCTGCTTTCTCGGACCGCGTGCCGCAGAACCTCTACGGCGACATGACCGGCCTGGCCGAAATCCAGCTTGCCACCGGTCCCGCGCCGGCAGCGTGGCCCGCCGGCAGCACGCTCACGGCAAGCGGCGTCACCGCGACGACGCTCACGCTCAACTGGACGCCTGCCCAGAACGCGGCGTCATACCGGCTCTACCGGGGCGCGGCGCTCGTTGCCTCCCCGCTCGGGCCGGTCACGACGCTCGCGGTCACCGGCCTGACCGCCGGCACCGCCTACACCTTCAAGGTCGAGGCGTGTGACCTCGCCGGGACTTGCACGACCACAGGTCCGTCGGTCTCCGTTACCACCCCAATCGAGGTCTCCGGCGTCGCCGCGTGCGGCGGCACGATCCTCGCCGGTGCCACCATCGAGCTGCTCAGCGGCTCGGTCGTCGTCGCCACCGCCGTCGCCGGGCCGACCGGCGCGTACAGCTTCACTGGCATCGCCGCCGGCGCGACGTATTCCGTGCGCTACCGCCTCACGGCAGATGGCGTCCCGCTCTCGTGCGGCGCTACCTTCGTCGCCGACCCGTCGGGCTCCACGACGGTGCCCGCGGCGCCGCTCTGTCGGGACCGCAACAACCGCACCTGGCTCTCCGCCGCCCCGCTCGGCAGCGGGGGTGCCGTGTCCGATTACCTGTGCCGGGCCGGGCAGTCGGCCTGGTACCGGATCTCCGTCCGCCCCGGCCAGCAGGTTGTCGTCACGCTGCGCGACCTGCCCGCCGACTACGACCTCGCGCTCTACCGCGACCTGGCCGCGCTTGCGGCCTCGCTCGAAACCGACACGCTCGACGAGGTGCGTCTGCTCGACGCGTCCACCTCCGGCGCGCGCGCGGCCCCCATCGACTCGGCTCCCATCGATTCGGCGCCGATCGACAGTGCTCCTATTGATAGCGCGCCCATTGACTCGGCCCCCATCGATAGCGCCCCCATCGATTCTGCTCCGATTGATTCCGCGCCCATCGATTCGGCGCCGATCGACAGTGCACCCATCGATTCCGCTCCCATTGACAACGCCCCGATCGACAGCGCGCCGATTGATTCTGCTCCCATCGACTCGGCGCCGATTGACTCGGCCCCCATCGATAGCGCGGCCTACACCTCGGTCCAGCTCGCCGGGCTGCTCGCGCTCTCGGCACGCACTGGCACCGCCACAGAGGTCGTCCTGCGCAACACGTGGGACCACGACGGCGAGTTCTACGTGCGCGTCTTCGGCAGCAACGGCGCCTACAATGCCGGCGCGCCCTTCACGCTCGAGGCGCGCGTCGAAACGCTCGCCTGCGCCGGCGTCACGCTGGCGAAGACGCCGCCCAGCGGACAGCCCACCGGTACACCGCGTACGCTCATCCTCACCAACACCGACCGCCTCGGCCTGTCCGCCGCCGACGCGGCCGCGTTCCTCAGCCGGCTGGGGACCTTCGCCTCGCGCGTGGGTGGCGTCGTCGCCGACCTGAAGGACGACTCCGGCATCCGGGACAACTACGCGCGCTGGGACACGCCCGGCGCACAGGCCTGCGCCGCCGCCGCCAACGTCGTCGCCGAGTCCATCCACGACCTGATCGCCCGCTACCGCGCGCCCAACCCCGCCGCGCTCGAGTACGTCGTCCTCGCCGGCGGAGACTCGGTCATCCCCTTCCTGCGCCTGCCCGACCAGGCCTCGCTCGCCAGCGAGAAGAGCTACGACCCACCCGTGCGTGACAGCACGGCCAGCCAGGCCAGCCTGCGCCAGGGCTACGTCCTCTCGCAGGACTACTACGGCAGCTTCAGTCCCATTACCCGCTTCGACCACACGCTCTACCTCCCCGAGGTGGCCGTCGGCCGCCTCGTCGAGACGCGCGCCGATATCGAGGCAATGCTCAACGCCTACGACGCCGCGAGCGGCGCGCTGCGCCCCGCCACCGGCCTCTCGACCGGCTACGGCTTCCTCGCCGACCTCGCCGACCACGTCGCTCAGCAGCTCACGCAGAGCGGCCTCACCGTCCAGTCGCTGGTCGAGCGCCGCGCTGTGACCAGCGACGCGTGGACCGCCGACGACTTGCGCGCCAGGCTGTTCGGCGGGCCGCGCAGCGATGTCGTCGCGCTCAACGCCCACTTCTCCGCCAACCAGCTGCTCGCCGCCAACTACGCCAGCACGCTCAGCAGCACCGAGATCTACGCCCGCACCGACGGACGCCTGCGCAACACGCTGATCCTCTCCAGCGGCTGCCACGTGGCCTACAACATCGTGAACGGCCACGCCGTCCCCAACCTCACCCAGCCGATCGACTTCGCGCAGAGCTTCAACCACCAGGGCGCCACGCTCATCGGTGGCACGGGCTACCAGTACGGCGATACCGAGTACCTGCTCTACAGCGAGCAGCTGTTAGCCGGCGTCCTGCGTGAGCTGCGCTACGGCAGCGGCCCGGTGCCCATCGGCAAGGCGCTCGCCAGCGCCAAGCGCGCCTATCTGGCCGAGCTGGCTGTCCTGTCCGGCGTCGACGAGAAGGCGATGGGCGAGCTCACGCTCTACGGTCTGCCCATGCTCGGCATCGATCTCCCCACCGGTCGGCTGACGCGGCCCTCGCCGCCCACCGTTTCGCCTGTCCCGCTCGGCGCCGGACTCGCCGTTGCGGACGTCACGCCCAGCTACGCGCTCGACCAGCACAGTGTGACGCTTCAGTCGCTCGACGGCGGCACGACGGCCCAGGCGTCGTACTTCGCCGCCGACGGCAGCGTGCAGGCCATCCCCTACCGGCCGCTCCTGCCGCGTGACCTGACCTCCGTCGCTGCGCCCGGTACGCTCGCGCGTGGCGCGGCGCTGCTCGCGGCCGACTACACCGACCTCGCGTCCTTCAGGCCGTACGTGCACGTCCCCAGCACCGAGGAGCCGAGTATCCATCCGCGTTACCTCTCGGGCGTCTTCGCGCCCATCCAGCCGCTGGCGCTCAACGTGCTGTCGGGCGAATCGCTTGTCGTCATGCCCTTCCAGTACCGCTCGGACGGCGCCGCCGCCGTTGGGACCGGACGGCGCTACGACGCCCTGACCGCGCGCGTCTACTACTCCAGCGCCACGGGCTCGCGCGCGCTGGCCGGGCCGCCCAGCATCGCGCGCACGCGCGCCGGCGCGAATGGCCAGCGCGTCCTCGTGGACGTCACCGCCGGTGGCCCCACCGCGGCGGGCATCGAAGACGTGCTCATCACCTACACCGCCGCCCGGCCGGGCAGCACCGTCTACGGACGGTGGCGCTCGTGCAGCCTCATTCCGGGCCGCGCCGGCGGTGGCGGGCGCACTCCCTCCTGCGTCGCGGCCACCGCCGGCGCCCCCGTCACCACGGGGCCGCACGCCCTCGCACAGTACACCGGCGAGATCGACACCGCCGGCACGGGCGCCGCGCCCGGCGACGTGCGGTTCTTCGTCCAGGTCGTCGGGGGCACGGGACTCGTCTCGACCGCCACCAACAACGGCCAGTTCTACGCCGCCGTCACGCAGACCGCCACCATCGCCGCGCCCAAGGCCGCCACTGCGCTCGCGCTGCGCGCCCCGGGCAGCGCCGCGTACCGGTCGGTGATCGAGGTGGAAGCGACCCTGACCTCGGGCGGCGCGCCGATCGCGGGGAAACTTGTGGTCTTCTCCCTCGGCAGCGCGCGCGTCGGCGCCACCACCGGCCCGGGAGGCGTCGCCCTCGCCCGTCTGCCGGTGGACGTCTTCCCCCGTTCCGCTGTCTACCAGGTGACCGCATCGTTCGCGGAGGACATCGGCTACCTCGCCGCCGGCGCCAGCGCCGACCTGACCGTCTCCGCCGCCGACACCACTCTCACGCCGCCTGGCGGAGCGGTCTCGACCGAGTACTCCGGCAGCGTCGTCCTCGCCCGGCTTGACGCCGGTCACGCTCGCCGGGTGCTCGATAGCCAGCCGGTGCTGATCTCGCTCGGCGCCCGCACTATCGCTGCCACGACCGACGCAT
>DASTZM010000744.1:0-7109 GCA_035764305.1 Chloroflexota bacterium
GATGCTACGCCGCGCTCGGCAGGCACTACAGCGCCCGACCGAGCGCCGCGCAGGTCAACCGCGGCGCGTGCCGCCGCTGCGGCGTCCTCTAGGCGACGCGCCGCGTGGGCTCGACCACAGTGCTGTGGTCGTCGATCACGCCATCGTACGCCGGGCGGCCCGACAGCGAGCTGGGGGAGTTCAGATGGGCGCCGCGGTCGACGCCGACGCCCAGCCGGTCGACCAGCTCGCCGCCCAGCCAGCCGGTGACAGTGCCGATCAGGATGGCGACGACCTCCAGGCCGAGCGAGGAGATTCCGGACTCATGGACGGCGCCGTTGTCCATGCGCAGCCACCAGGCGACGGCGAAGAGCGCCACGACGACGACGTTGCCCAGGCCATGCCACAGGCCGATGCCCTTGGCGCGCGTGCCGCCGGGGATGGCGAGCCAGTCGATGAAGCCGAAGACGGCGGCGGCCAGGCCACCGATGATGCCCGCGGCGATCATCCAGTACGACGCGACGAACAGCTGCGTGCTGCCGGCGAAGAACGCGATGAGGTCGAAGATCACGGCCATCACCAGCAGGCCGAGCGGGAAGACGATCAGCATGGGGTGGATCGGATGACCGGCGAGTTTCGCTTTGCTTTCCATTGTGAAGCCCTCTGCCGCACGTAGCCTGCAAAGGTCATGCCAGTCGCGAACGGAATCAGGCGATTTGAGACGCCAGCTGCAGCTCGAGCTTGATCTCGTCGACGACCGAGAGCACCGCGGGTGCGCGGGGCGGCTCCATGCCGAAGTCGCCGAACTTGATGCTGGTGGTCGCGGTGCCGGTGAGGCGGTCACCCTGGCGAGACGCGGTGGTGTCCCACGTCACCTCCTTCTGCACGCCGTGGATGGTGAGCTGGCCCACCAGGCGAAACGCGTGCTCGCCGGATTCTGGAACTGGCGTGGGAAGGCCCTCGGCGCGGGTGGGGACGAACTCGGCCATCGGGAACTGCGTGACCTGGAGCGTGTTGCGTTTGATGAAGGTGTCGCGCTGCGCGCTGTCGGTGGCGAGCTGGCGTAAGTCGACGGCGATCTGCGACTCGGGGCCAAACGTCCCGTCGCGGCCGAGCACGAGCTGCCCGTCGACCGCGCCGGTGGTGCCGACGGCCTCGTTGGGCAGGTTGCGCCCGGCAAGCTGCTCCTGCACGCGGAAGATCGCCTTGGACTCCTGCGGGATCACCTTGAAGGTCACCGCGGCGACGTCGGTCGTCCCGGCCACCTGCGCACGGGGCGTCGGTGGGAGCGGACTCTCGGTGACCGCCGCCGGGACGCCGGCTTCGGGCGCGGGTGGCTGGGCATGCTGGGCCCGTCCGCCGCACGCGGCGATGACGGGGACGAACGGAATGAGAAGCGCCGCCGAAGTACGGCGGCGCGTGGACAGAAATGCGCGGCTCAACTGAACTACCTCCTCACAAGCCCCCGAGGAAGAGGTAGAAGCAGAAAGCGTGCCTGCGGGTTCCGGTAGCGGGTCCTAGTCCTGGTGCTAGTACTGGCCGATCAGTGAGTCCTCCACCTGCTTCTTGAGGCCCTCGATGGTCTGCTTCGCGGGCTCCTTGCAGATGTAGGCCTTGGCGTTGAGCTCGGGGCGGTAGATCTGACGCGCGCGCTCGGTGTTGCTGGTGAAGTTGGGGAGGGTGTTGTACTGGGTCATGGACTCGATGAACAGCTTGACGTGCTCGGGCTTCTCGCCGGGCTTGGCGACGACGTACTTGGTGCCGGCGTTCTTGTTGGCGGGGATGTAGTACTGCTGCTCGGCGAAGACGCGCCCGCTGTCCTCGCTGGTCATGAACTGGAGCAGGGTCCACGCGGCGTCGGGGTTCTTTGCGTCCTTGGGGACGCAGTAGCAGATCAGCGACCCCTCGGTGACGCGCTTTTCCTTCTTGGGGACCGGGGCGATGTCCCAGTCGAAGTCCTTGATGTCCCGGCGGTAATTGCGCATGGAGGTCATCGTGGCGTAGTGCATCGCCAGCCGCCCCTGCGTGAAGAGGGTGTTCCCGCTGACCCCGGCGCCGCCCTCGCGCCAGTCGAACGGGCGCTGGACCCCCAGCCGGCAGCCGAGGTCGATGATGGTCTGGATCGCCTCGATCCCCTTCGGCGTGGCCATCGTCCAGCGCTTGCCGTCCTTGGCGTAGATGCCCTCCTCGACGCCGAAGTTGGTGAGGAAGGTCTGTTCGTAGCCGGTGTCCTCGATCAGGTTGACGCCGTACGTCGGGCGATCCGGATTGGTCTTGTCAGTCAGCTTCTGCGCCGCGTTGACCATGTCCTCCCACGACCAGCCGGTGGGTGGATCCCACTTGTCGAACAGCGGCGCCGGCACGCCCTTGTTCTGGAACAGCGTCTTGTTGATGAACAGCACGCGCGGCTGGTTGCCGGTGGCCCAGCCCCAGTACTTCCCCTCGTGCGCCGGGAAGTCGAAGTGGAACGGCCACACTTCCTCCCGGTTGAACTTGTCGCGCTTGATGTAGGGCATGAGGTCGGTCATCAGCCCCTTCACGCCGTTGCCGCGCACGTAGTCGTCGTTCACCCGGTGCACGTCGTACGGCGTCCCGGCGGCCAGGAGCGTGCGCATCTTCTCTTCGTAGTTCTGGCCCAGCGTGTCGTAGGTCAGCTTGACGTTGGAGACCTTGGCCTGGAAGTTCTTGAGCACGGTCTCGGTGGGCAGCCCCTCGAGCGAGCTCTCCCAATCGAGGAACGTCACCTCTCCCTGGGCGGGCTTGGTGGGGGCGGCCTGCTCGGGGCCGCAGCCGACGAGCGCCGCCGCGGGGGTACCGGCGGCGGTGGCGACGGACAGGGTGCGCAGCAGCGTGCGGCGGTTCATGTGGTTTCCTCCGGTTACTTGAGCTTCAGGCCGATCGACTTGGCCGCCTCGCGCAGCGCGGCGAAGTCGGCGTCCTTGGTCTCGACCAGTCCCGTGATGCCCCACTGGCCGAGAATTGAATCGCTCTTGCCATCCTTGGTGAAGGTGGCCTTTGACGTGTCGCCGAGGCTCTTGAAGGCCGCCCGGAACTTGTCGACCACCTTGGCGTCGACGCCCTTGCGGACGGCGACGACCTCGAGCGGGACGTTGTCGACGGTGGCCAGGACCTTGGCGGTCTTGGCGGCGTCGGCGTCGGCCTTGAGGACGTCGGCGTGCTCCAGGTCATGGCGCGCCGCGAACGCAGCGTCGACTTTCTTGGTCAGCAGCTGAACGAGCGCGTCGGCGCCGCTGTTCCGGAACTGGATGCGGGCGTCCTTGTTCGGGTCGACGCCGTTCTTCTTGAGATGCCCGCCGGGCATCACCCAGCCGGTGGCGTCGGTGGGGTCGGAGACCGCGATGGTCTTGCCCGCCAGCTCCTTGAGCGCCGCGATACCCGAGTCGGCGCGCACGGCGATGATGCTCGTGAAGCCAGGGACTGGCATCTTGTTCGCGCCCGGCCGGACGGTCTTGTAGAGCGCCTGCGCGCCGGCCTCGTCCTGGGCGCGCAGGAACAGCGGCGACGGCAGGAACGCGAAGTCGATCGAGCCGTCGCGCAGGCCGATCAGCGTGCCGGCGTAGTCGCCGGGCGCGAAGGTCTTCACGCCCAGGCCGGTCTCCTTCTTGAGGAAGTCGGACATGACCGTGCCGCGGTTGATGCTCGTGACCAGCGCGTTCAGGTCGCCGAGCAGCGGAGCGACGACGTACTCGCTCTTCGTCGCTGCCCCGCCGCCAGCGCCCGCACCGGCCTGTCCGCACGCCGCCAGCGCGGCGGCGGCTGGAACCATTCCAACGACCAAACGTCTACGCATACCCAAGCTCCTTGATGGCCCTACCGGCCCCCTCCAGATTCGCCAGCTTCATCTCGCTGTACTTGCGCGACAGGACGACGCCCTTCGCGCCGCCGGCAAACGCGGCCTTGACCGCGTCGCGCACACCCTCGGGCGTGCACTTCGACTCGTTCTCCTCGGTCGGGATGTCGATGTCGATCCCCGGGTAGATCGGGATCTCGTCGTTGACACCCTTGACGGCGCGCTCGGTCTCGCGGCGCACGTAGTCGGCGGACCACCCGACCTTCGGGATCTCCTCGTACGGCGCTTCCTCCAGGTTCAGGAGGCGCAGCATGAGCGGATAGACCTCGGCCGGCGACGCGTCGCCGAACATCGAGCGGCACAGGTTCTGGACGAAAGTGTGGAACCGCGGCCCGGCACAGTTGTTGTAGATCACGATCTTCAGCCAGTCGTGGTATTTCTTCAGGTCGGCGTAGTCCTCCTCGGCGCGGTACCACGGGCTGAACGAGATCTCGTGGTAGACGTGGACCCCCACTTCCTTCTTGGGGTCGGCCGCCTTGACGACGCCGTAGATCTCGCGCGAGAGCTGGTGCTGGCCGTCTGACCACAGCTTCTCCCACGCCAGGATCTCGGGGTAGGTGAGAAGCAGGCGCCAGAACGTGGTGAAGTAGCCGTCGGAGGGACGCTGCCCATTCGCCGTCCCCTTCACCGCGCGCTCGTACCAGTCGTAGAGCGCCTGATAGCCGGCGATGCCGCGCTGCGGGTCGTAGCCGCGGTCGCGGAAGGCCTGCTGGCAGTGCTCGCAGAAGCAGGCGATGTTTCGCGCGCTGTAGCGGCTGCGGTTGCCGATCAGATGGTTGAGCGGGCCGGTGCGCTCGGAGCACCACACGATGCCGTCGAGCGGCCAGTTGCGCGCGTAGTCCTCCATGCGCCCCAGGATCCACCAGCGGTAATCCGGGTTGCGGAAGCACGGCTTGTTGCTCGGGCGCCCCCACACGTCGATCTCCAGCGCCTTCGTGAAGTTGGGGACGCGGTGCAGGTCGCGCGAGTTGGACGACTCCTCCATCCAGGCGTAGGAGCGGATCCCGCGCTTCTGCGCCTCGGGCAGGACCGCCTCGAAGAGGTCGAAGTCCTTGGGGATCTCGGGGTCGGTGTGGCCGAAGTCGGGGGAGATGGCGGTCTTGCCGTACCAGCGCGGGTCGATGCGGTTGTACGCGCCGCCGTGGAAGTCGTCGCGCTCCTGCTTGCCGTGATCGGGGAAGGGCTGCCCCGGCACCTGACGTCCGCCGGTGCCGCGCGTCCAGGTCGGGTTGGCCAGCAGGAGCGCGTTGACGTGCGCCTTCTCCTGGAGGATGTCAAGCGTCTCGCTCACGCCTTCGTCGACGAACGAGACGGCGCCGATCTGGATGGAGATGAACGGTCTTGACGTAGCTGAGTCGGTCATTCACGTCAGCGTATCGAGGAGTAGGCTGGCGTGCAAGGCCGGATATTTCGAATAATGGCGCCGGTGGTCGAGCCGATCCCGCGCGCGCAGACACGCAGCCTGCTGCGGGGACTGGCGGCGCTGGAGCACGTCGCCGCGGCCGGGGAGGCGGGGGTCGGCGACGTCGCCGCGGCGCTCGAGATACCGCGCGCCTCGGCGCACATCCTTCTGTCGACCCTGACGCACGCAGGCTACCTGCGTCAGCCCCGGCACCGGGGCCCATACCGGCTGGACCTGAAGGTGCTGGAGCTGACCCACGCGGTGCTGAGTCGCATGCCCGTGCGCGAGCGCGCGGCGCCGCTGCTGCACGAGCTGGCGACCGCAACGGGACTGGCGGCGTACCTGGCAGTCCTGTTCCGAGGAAGGGCGATGACGATCGATCGGATCGTGCCGACGCCGCGCCCTGAGGCGCGGACCGATCTCGGACACACCAATCCGGCATACGCCTCGTCGATGGGCAAGGCGATCCTCGCGCACCTGTCCGCGTCCGAGCTGGAGCGCTACCTGGACGAGGTAGCGCTCGAGCGGTTGACCGAGCACACGCTCACCACGCTGCCGGCGCTGCGGGAGGAGCTGGCGCGGGTGCGAGAGCGCGGGTACGCGCTGTCGGAGGGAGAGCACCGGTCGGGCGTGCGGAGCATCGCGGCGCCGGTGTTCGCGTACGGCGGAGAGGTGGTGGCGGCCATCTGCGTGCGCCACTACGTGCCCGCCGGGCACCCGCCGGATGGGGAGCACGTGCAGGCGGTGCGAGAGACCGCGCAGCGCATTTCTCACGCGCTCGGTCACGGCGCGGAGCCGCGTTAGGCGCTGTACGCTGCCGGCGTTAGTTGCCAACAACCTGGCGGGTTAGGTACCGTTAACCCTGACGCTACGACTCAGGGAAGGACACGGCTTGAACCTAGCAGCGGCGGTACTGACCTTTCGGGAAGGGCTCGAAGCGGCCCTGATCATCGCGATCGTGCTCACCTATCTGCGGCGCACGGGGCGAGCGGCGCTCGCCGGGCAGGTGTGGCTCGGCGCGGGGGTGGCGGCGGCGCTGACCGCGCTGTTCATCGCCGCGCTCCAGGCGCTGGGCGCGACGTTCGATTACCCGGCGCAGGGGATCTTCGAAGGCGTGACGTCGCTGCTGGCGGTGGCGATGGTCACCACGATGACGTTCTGGATGGCGCGCCAGGGGCGGGCGATCAAAGGGGCGCTCGAGGAGGAAGTAGAGGCCGCGACGGCGGGGGAGACAGCCACGGCCGGGGCCGGCCTGCGCCGCTGGGGGTTGTTTGGCGTGGCGTTCCTGGCGGTGGGGCGGGAAGGAGTGGAGACGGGCCTGTTCCTGGCGGCAGCGGCCTTCGCCAGCTCGGGGCTGGAGACGCTCGTCGGCGGGATCGTCGGGCTGGTCGTCTCGGCTGCCGTCGCCGTGGCGGTGTACGTCGCCGGGCTGCGGCTGAACCTGCGGGCGTTCTTCCGCGCGTCGGGTGTACTGCTGGTCTTCTTCGGCGCGGCGATGCTGCGCTACGCGGTGCACGAGTTCGAGGAAGTGGGTCTGGTCCCGCCGCTGGTCGAGCGCGTGTGGGACACCGGCGCGATCCTGCCGGACGGCGAGGGGCCCGGCGCGGTGCTGGCGGCGCTCGTGGGCTACACCGCGCACCCGTCGCTGGCCCAGGTGATCGCGTACGTCGCGTACTTCGCGGTCGTGCTGCTCGCGGTCGTCCGTCCGTGGGCGGAGCGCGAGCCGCGCGGCCAGTCGCTGGCGTCGGCCGCGCCGCGCGCGGCGGCGACGGCGGTGCTCGTGCTGGGCGTGGGGCTCCTGCTGGCTGGCTGCGGGTCCGGCGGCGCGACGGCGACAGGGCCGCTGCCGGCGGGGGC
>DASTZM010000745.1:0-4014 GCA_035764305.1 Chloroflexota bacterium
CTCGCCCTCTTCGGCATCCTCACCAGCGTCATCGGCCGCGCCATGCTCTCGTCCCTCTTCGGCGTTGAGGAAGACGTCGCCCCGCTCGACGATCTCCCCGTCGACGCGCCGCCCGATCCCTCGACCCCGTCTGCCGGGACCGCCGATCCCGTCGACCTGGAGCTGATCACGCGACTCATGCGCGAGAACGAGCAGCTCCGTCTCGAGCGCGACCGCCTCCGCACCACCGCCGGCAACTAGCCGCCGACCCGGCTACCTCTCCGCGCCGCCCGTCCCCACCGCGTCGCGCGCCGCCCCGGCCGCCAGCGGCGCGCCCTGCTCGCGCAGGTAGCCCAGCAGCGCCTCCCGCTCCGCCGCCACCACCTCCCCGTACTCCTCCTCCGCCGCCAGGTTGCGCAGCTCCCCCGGATCCACCTCCGGCTCGTACAGCTCCTCGCCGCCCTCGGTGTAGTACACGTACTTCCACCGCGCGCTCCGCCGCATATAGAAGGAACGTCGCGGGAGCGCGTACTCGCCGAACGCGAACTCCTTCCCCGCCGACCTCGGATCGCGCAGCACGTGCGCAAACGACCGTCCGTCGCGCGGCTGCGACCGAGGCGCCTCCCCGATCTCGCACGCCTCCAGCAGCGTCGGCACGAAGTCCGCCTGATCGGTCAGCGCCGCCGTGCGTGATCCGGCCGGGACCACCCCGGGCCACCGCACCAATAACGGGTTGCGCGCCGACGGCTCGAAGAAGTTGAACTTCCCGCGCAGCCCGTGTTCGTACAGCATCTCGCCGTGGTCCGTCGTGTACAGCACGATCGTGTTCTCAGCCAGACCAAGCCCCCCCACCGCATCCAGCAGCCGTCCCACGCACGCGTCCAGGTGCGTCACATTCCCGTAGTACGCCGCCAGGAACTTCTTCGCCCACGCCTCCCCCTCAGGCCCCCCCGCCCCCGGCGCCGTGCGGAACCGCGCCTGTGCCGGTACGCGCTCCAGCGTCTCCGCCGGCCACGTCGGCGCCACCATGTCTTCCGGTCGGTACATCGCCGCGTACTCGGGCGGCGGCGCGAACGGGTTGTGCGGCTTCAGAAAGCTCGCCACCACGAACGTCGGCTCGTCGCGGTACGTCTCCAGGAACCTGATCGTCTCGCGCGCGATGAAGCTCTCGAACTGATCCTCTTCAGCCAGCACCTCTCCCAGCTCCAGCGTCTCGTGCCGCCGCGGGTCGTCCCGCCCCACCCACGGACTCCGGTCCCCCCGTTGATAGATCGTCAGCCACGGCGACCCCGACCCACTGTCGTTCGCTCCCATCCCCCGCGTGAACACCTCCGTCTTGGGGCCCAGGTAGTCGTAGTAGTGCCCGAAGTCGACGTAATAGTCGAAGCCGTGCGTCTGACCGTCCACCGGGTGCATCTTCCCCAGGAACGCCGTCGCGTACCCCGCGTGCCCGAAGTGGTGCGCCGCCGTCCGCTCGCGCAGCGGCAGCGGCGTCCGGTTCCCGACCGCCCCGTGGTGGTGCGGGTAGCGCCCCGTCAGCATCGTGAACCGCGCCGGCACGCACACCGGGTAGCTGCAATACGCCCGGTCGAACTGCATCCCCTCCGCCGCCAGCCCGTCCAGCCGCGGCGTCCGCACCACGCCGTTGCCGTAGCACCCCAGCGCCCGGCTCGAGTGCTGGTCGGACATGATCCACAGGACGTTCGGCCGCCTGCTCATCGCGCGGCGCATTGTCCCACGGCCCCCGACGCGACTCGGGCCGCGGCTCTGGTCTGACGAGAGTGGCTGCCCGCCTCTGTGCGCGCCTCAGGCCACCAGCAGCGCCACTCGCAGCGCTCCCCGCCGCCCGATCAGCAGGCACCCGCCTGCCATCTTCGGATCCCTCGTAACACCTTCGGACGCGCCACCGCCCGGCTGAACCTTCCCGCCACGCTTTCACCGTCCTGCCACCAACATTTCACCCACCGGCCCGACAATACGCTCGCAGGCGACGATCACTCCGGCCTCCCACCGGCGCTGTGATGTTCCCCGTCCCCGGCGGGGACTGGCGCCGGCCGGAGCGTTGCGATGTCCCCTCCTCGTGAAGGGCTGGCGCTGCGCCGGACCGTCGTCCGCACCCTCGAGAGCCGCGGCAAGGAAGCCGCGGCTCTCATTCATTTCCGCCGCGCTCCGCGCCGCCCGCGCGACCTATGGCGACATCCACGCAGGCAGCGTCAGAGCCCGCTCGAACGCCGCTCGGTCGTGCACCGGCTGGCCATGCGAGACGATCACCCGCTCGAACGGGAGGTCCAGCATCGCCCGCAGCGCCGGCAGCGTCCGCTCTTCGTGCCACGGTGTCCACCACACGCGCAGCTCACCGTCGACGCTCTCCGGGGCCGTCAGCGCATCCGCGAACACGATCGTGCGGTCCTCGGGCAGCCAGACCGGCGTCTCGTTCCGGTTGCGCCCGTCGTAGAGCGCGACCAGTCCGCCGGGCAGCGTGGTGCCCGGGATGACCGGCTCGAGCACCGTCTCCGGCACGTCCCCACGAAAGTACACCTGCGGGCCCAGCCCGCGCGCCCCGTAGCGCCGCACGAACAAGTCGACGTCGCGCACGTGGTCCGGCTTCAGCACGACCACCGCTTCCGGCGGCTGCGCATCCAACCGCGACCACACTTCGGAAGCGTCATCCGCCGGCGCGAGCGGATCGAGGATAAGCGTCTTGCATCCAGACCTGACACACGTGGACGCCACGACCGGCCCCCACCCATGACCCGAGTGACCGTCGGCATACGCCGTGCGCCACACCCACAGCGTGGCGCTGATGTCCAGGAGTTCGACTTCTCGGCTCGCCACCCCGCGCAGCGTAGCAGCCTCGGTCGGGCGGCTGCCGCGCTGCGCCGGGCAGCCCGCCGCCGCCCGCCCGCTCGCATACACTCCGGTCGGGAGACCGACCTACATGCCCGCAGACTCGCCGCCGCCTCCGCCCGACCACCTGGGTCGCCGCGGACGCCGCGAGCCGGTGGGCTCGACCGACGAGCGGGTCCACGCGCTTCTGGCGCGAGACGGACGCCTCACGCTCGCCCAGATCGGCGAGGCGCTCGCGCTCGGCCACGTCAGCGCCACGCTGTCCCTCGAGCGTCTCGAAGGCGCCGGCGCCGTGCGGCGCCTGTCCGTCCCCTCAGGCGCCGCCGACGTGTGGGAGGTAATCCCCGCCTCCTGATCCCACCCCAGACCCGCTGGCGGCGCCCCTCTGATCGCCCAATCCCTGCCGGCGCGTCTGCTCCCCGTTACTTCCGACCGCAGCCGCGTCCCCGCGCAGAGCAGGATCGTGCTGCCCTGTGCCGGTAAGGAAGTGAGTACGCATTCGGCCTAGGCCCTTGACCTCGACTTCGCCCCTCTCGCCGAACGCGTAGCGCCCCTCCAGCCGGTCGCGCACCGCTTGCGTGACCTGGATCTCGTCGGGCACCCCATGACTCTCCATTCGCGCGGCGGTGTTGACCACGTCCCCCCACAGGTCGAACGCGAATTTCCTGGTGCCGATGATGCCGGCGAGCACGGGGCCGCCGGTGTCGAGACCAATCCGCACACGCAGTGGCCATCCGCTCGCCTCGGCGATAGCGCGCACCGCCGCCTGCATCGCGAGAGCCATCGCGGCGGCTGCCTCGGTGTGGTCGGGTCGCGACGTGGGCACGCCCGCGACGGCGTGGTAGCCATCGCCGATCGTCTTGATCTTCTCGAGCCCGTAGCGGTCCGCGAGCGCGTCGAATTCGGAAAAGATCCGGTTGAGCATCCCCACCATCTCTCGCGCCGACACGCTGCGCGTCAGGCCGGTGAACCCGACGATGTCGGCGAACAGAACCGTGCACTCCTCGTAGCGGTCGGCGATCTCGGTCTCGCCGGACTTGAGGCGGCCGGCGATCGGCGCGGGCAGCACGTTGAGGAGCAGCCGGTCCGACGTCGCACGTTCCGCATCGAGCAGACGCGATTGCGCCCACTCGCCTCGCGTGCGCCACTCGATGAGGCAGCCGGCCGCCGCCGCCGCGGCCCAGCCAG
>DASTZM010000746.1:0-4338 GCA_035764305.1 Chloroflexota bacterium
CGACGCGGCCCCGCCACGCATGCCAGCAGCCGCTTCCTCTTCCGGTGTGGCGTACGGCGGAAAGTAGGAGACCGTGGACGAGCCCACCAGGCCGGGGAAGACCGGCGACCCCTCCGCGCGGGGCGGCCCGTAGACCGTGCGTCCGCCGGCCAGCAGCTCGCCGTCCTGGATGTAGATGGGCATCTCGCGCAGGACGAGCGCAAACGCCAGCGCCCGGCGCACGACAATCGGCTCCTCCAGCTGCGGCGGCGTGAGCGCGAGGTTGCCGACGACGCGGAAGCGCGCGTGGCGGCGCCGGTTGAGACCGTCCAGGAGCTGCTCGAGGCGGGCCGACAGCCGGCAGTCGAGCCACTCCGTTCCGCCCGCCGCGAGCTCGGCCAGCGCCTCCCCGGAGAGGGCGCCCGCGCGAGCCGTGTGGAGTCCGTTCGGCGCGGCCCCAACTCCCGGCGCGCCCCGCGACGCGTCCCCGGCGCCCACCCCGGCGCGCTCGACCGACAGCATGCTCGTCATCGCGTCCTCCGTTCTCTGGTCCGCAGCACCCAGAACCGGCCGCCGCGAGTGTGAGCGGTGCGCGCTGGGCGTGCATCAGGGAAAACCCCGGACGTCAGGGTATTTCCCTATTCCCTATTCCCTATCCCCCGTGCCGGTGACCCCCGCTGATCCCACCTGCGGAGCGAGGTCCGCCATGCCGAGCTCGGCGCTCAGCCGCGCCGTGCCGCCTCGATGGTGGCGACGTCGATCTTCTGCATCGGCATCATGGCCTCGAAGGCGCGCTTCGCCTCGTCACCGCCCGCCGCCAGCGCATCTATCAGGACGCGCGGGGTGATCTGCCACGAGACGCCCCAGCGGTCCTTGCACCACCCGCACTGGCTCTCCTCGCCGCCGTTGCCGACGATCGCGTTCCAGTAGCGATCGGTCTCCTCCTGACTGTCCGTCGCAATCTGGAACGAAAAGGCCTCGCTGTGCGTGAACTCCGGGCCACCGTTGAGACCGAGGCACGGCACGCCGCACACCGTGAACTCGACCGTCAGCACGTCGCCCGCCTTGCCGCTCGGGTAGTCGGCCGGCGCCGTGCGGACCGCGGTCACCTCACTGTCCGGAAAGATCGCGGCGTAGAAGCGCGCCGCCGCCTCGGCGTCCTTGTCGAACCAGAGGCAGATCGTATTTTTCGCCGTCACGCTCGTGTGCTCCTTTTTTCGGGTCCCGCGCCGTGCCTCGCCGAGCCACTGGCCGGCCTATGATAGGCTGGCGCGCGCCACTGATCGAGCGACGTGCGTTCTGTGGGCGAGCGCACAAGCCCACCGCGCCCGGAGGAGCTGCACCATGTCCTACGTCGTGGATTTCACCAACGTCTCGACCGTCGGTCTCGAGTCGTCTCCGGTCGCGGCCGCGCTCGCCGGTCTCCGCGCCAACGAGGCCCGCTACTTCAAGAATAAGTACGACCACGACTTCACCACGCGGCCCGCCGGCGAGGCGAAAGAGATCGTCGACTGGGTGCACCGGATCCTCAAGGAAGAGCGCGACATCGTCATCGCGTCCCGCCCGCTCGAGGCGACCGAGTTCCAGGTCGAGGACATCCGCTGGGCGTACGTCTTCTACGAGAGCGGGCTGTCGATCAACGTGCTCTACACGCTCGGCGACGCGGGCAAGCGCGCGGTCGGCTTCAAGCTCTCCGATGGCATGGACGTCCCCGACGAGCTCGCTGCGAAGTTCAAGTTCGCGCGGCAGAAGTCGAAGCTGGCCGGGACCATCCGCGGCTCCTACTTCACCATCAAGAACGCCTACTGATCCCGCCCACGTTTACTCCGGCCGCAGCTCACGACGTCGAGGTCCTGCGCGTGCCGAGCCGCATGCAGCCCAGCTCGGTCTACCGAAAGGGCGATGTGGTCTACCGGAGCACGGGGCCGTGGACGCCAGCGGTCCATGCTCTGCTGCGGTACCTCGAAGCGGTGGGATTCGCGGGGGCGCCGAGGCTGGTTGGGTCCGGCCTGGACGACCAGGGCCGCGAGATGCTGACCTACATCCCGGGGGAGTTCACGCAGCCGGGGCCGTGGTCCCTGGAGGGAGCGGCGGGCGTGGGTCGGCTGCTGCGGGAGCTCCACGACGCCACCGCCTCTTTCGTGCCCCCGCCGGACGCGGTATGGCAGGGCTCGCACGCGCGCGCGCTCGGCGGCCGGCGCCGGGTGATCGGCCACTGTGACACCGGACCGTGGAACATCGTCGCGCGGGACGGGCTGCCGGTGGCGCTGATCGACTGGGAATTCGCCGGACCGGTCGATCCGCTCGTCGAGCTGGCGGAGACGTGCTGGCTCAACGCGAAGCTGCACGACGACATCGTGGCGGAGGCGGAGGGGCTGCCCCCACTTGCGGAACGGGCGAAGCACCTGCGCGCAATGGTGGACGCGTACGGCCTGTCCAGAAGCCAGCGGCGCGGCTTCGTCGACCGCATCATCGAGGCGGCCATCACCGCGACCGCGGATGAGGCCGACTCCGCGGGCGTCACTCCAGAGACAACCCCGCAGGACCTCGACTCGCAGGTGCCGTGGGCCATGGCGTGGCGCGCCCGCGCCGCCGCCTGGATCTGCCGCCACAGGAGGACCCTCCAGCGCGCCCTCGCGTGAGCCCCCGCAGGGTCTCAGCGGTTACGCAACCCGATCTCCCACGGGGTCGGCGTGCGGGCGGAGCAGGAGGGCCCGGATGCGGGCGATGAGCTGCCGGACGTGGAACGGCTTGATCACGTACTCGTCGGCGCCCACGTCCAGCGCGCGCACCAGGTCCTCCTCCCGGTCGGTGGCCGCGAGCAGGATGACCGGCACCGCACAGGCGAGCTCACGCCGGATCCGCCGGCACACCTCGAACCCGTCCACCCCAGGCAGCCGGCCGTCCAGGAGAAGCAGGTCGGGCCGCTCCGCCGCGAACCCCTGGAGCACCGCCTGCCCGTCGGCCGCCGCCAGCACGCCCATCCCCTCCCGCCGCAGCGCGTACGTCAGCAGCTCCACCAGATCCGGATCGCCGTCGGCCAGCAGCACCTTCACGGGAGTACCTGCGTGGCCGCGATGCTAATGCCGGCCGCTTACACCTCGCTTACACCTCTGTCTGGTGCCCTACGGGAGAGCGGCGGTAGCGCGGTATCGTAGAGGACCATGGCGGGAGAGCTGGCGGTCCGCGCCTCGGACGCGGAGCGACGCGAAACGACGGAGCGACTGAAGCGTGCATGCGTCGAGGGACGCCTGACGCTGGACGAGTTTGGCGAGCGTGTGGAGCGGGCGCTGGCGCTCCGCACGCGCGGCGACCTGGATGCGCTGACGGCGGACCTGCCCGTGACGGCGGGTGGCGGCGCGGTGGTGCGGGCGGATCAGCGGACGGCGGTGTCCACGACGCTGGCGTTCATGAGCTCGGCGGACCGGACGGGCAGATGGCGGATAGACGAGCAGAGTCGCGTGATCGCGGTGATGGGCGCGTGCAAGCTCGACCTGCGGTCGGTGACCATCTCGGCCCCGGCGACGGTCATCCGGGCGTACGTGCTGATGGGCAACGTGAACGTGATCGTGCCCGAGGGCGTGGAGGTGGAGCTGGATGGGCTGGCGGTGATGGGCAGCCGGTCGATGAAGCTGAAGGGTCCCGCCGCGGCGCCGGGCGCGCCCGTGGTGCGCATCGAGGGGTGGGTCCTGATGGGCGACCTGACGGTGAGGGACCGCCCGTAGAGCCAGGGGACCGGAGGCTCTCTGGCCGCGCTAGTCTTGCAGCGAGAGCGCGAACCCATGACCCCCACGCGCACGAACCCGGCAGACGTCCTGCTCGGCGAGCTACTCGCGCGGGAGGAGGTCGAAGAGGCGGTAGGCGACATGGTCGGCGAGCGGTCGTTTCGCGTCGGCGGGCGGGAGTTTCTCCACGTGCACGGCCGCGCCGTTCTCCACATCGCGCTCACGCGCGAGCAGAAGGCAGCGGCGCTCGCCGCGGGCGAGGCCCGCGTGCACCCCTACTCGCCCAGGAGCGGTGCCGTGGAGCTGCACCTGCGCTCGGAAGATCAGCTCCCTGCGGCAAGACGCCTCGTCCAGCTCGCGCTCGAGCGCGCCGCCGCCACCGCGCGGCGCTACCCACCAGCGGGAAGCTAAGCGCCCCTGCGTAGCGGGAACGGTTACGCGACTCGCTTGAGCGTCAGGCGACTTTTCCCGTTGGCGGCCGTGCGCTGTTCGCCCCAGTGGCACCAGGTGCGGGACGCGCTGCTCCTGGCGCTGCATCCCTACCCGGACGCACGCGCCGCCGTCGCCGAACGGCTGCGCCTGCTCGAGGCCGGCTGATGCTGGCGATCGGTCCGTCAGGCCGCCGGCGCGCGAT
>DASTZM010000747.1:0-6062 GCA_035764305.1 Chloroflexota bacterium
CCCACTCGTCGACGCACCCTCGGGCACCACGTCCGCGACCGCCGCCAGCGCCCCGCGATCGAACGTCTCCTGCAGCGCCAGCCTCGCCCGCTCCGCCGCGTGCGCCGGCGTCGCCACTCCGCCGCCGGCCTCCAGAGTCCCGTTGGCCACCACCTCCACGCGCACCGCCGAGTCGGCGCTCGTGAGGCCCGCGTCCTCACCCGGCGCGAACCAGAGCACGAAGCTGCCGTCCTGCCCCGCCGGCACCCCGTCCGTGTCCAGCGTCCCCCACCCGTCGTCGTCGATCCGCACCCGCCACGGCGCCGGCTCGCTCTGCGCGAACACCGCCGCCGACGCGAACCGCGGGTCCCACCGAATGCTCGTCGACTCCGTCTGCGAGTCCGTGCGGTTGCCCACGATCACCCGCAGCTCTATCGCCCCCGGCACCGGCTCGCGCCCCCCATACGCCACCGTCGCCAGCCCCAGTCGTACCCCCGGCCGCTGCGCCTCCGCCCGCACACGCGCCACGCCACACGCCCGCAGCGACAGCCCCGCTGCCAGCAGGAGGACGATCAGTCCAGCCCTCGGCGCGGGTCGAGCGCGTCGAGCGGGCGAGCGCGCGCCCTGCCGCGCCGCCGAGCGGTAGAAGGGTGACCGCCATCCAGGCAACGGCATACGCCGGTTGCCTCAACAGCATCCTCAATGCGACCGCCACCCGGTCAGAAGGGAACCCTGCGGCGCGCCCTCAGGCGAGCGGATCTTTGCGCGCCGTTCCGTTCACCGCGACGCACGTCACGACGACGACGAACGTGACGAAGAGAGCGACGAGCAGGACCGAGAGCACGGTCACAAGTCGACCCGCTCCTGCGGCGCGTTCGGAGTGCGCCGAGCGGCGCCCTCGCGCCGGTCGGGACCGATCCGCGCCCAGCCGATCACTCCGGCATCGTCCAGTGCGCCGGTGCCGGCCACGTACGACCCGACCGGGGTACTGCGCCGCAGCAGCACGATCGTCACCGTCTGGCTCACGCTCTCCGCGCGGCGCTGCTCATTCAGCCTGCGGAGCGTGACCTTGACGCGCTCCGTGCCGCCGTCGGGCAGCGACGCCAGCTCGTACACGTAGCGCCCCTGCGTGTGGTCGGCGAAGAGCAGAGACGCTTCGAACGGTGCCGGACCGCCAGACATCTCGCCCGGCCGCGTCACGGTGAACGCCGCCAGCGCCAGGAGCAGGACCAGCCCGCCCAGGACCGCCAGCTGCGCGACGCCCCACTCCCGCGGCCGCCGCCACGTCTCGCGCTGCGCTTCGATCCACGTCCGTTCGGTGACCATCATCCGACTCCTTCCGCGCGGGGCCTGAGCAAGCCCTAGAGTGCTCCCTCCGCCATGAGGCGTCTCAGGAACTCCTCGGTGCGCCGTGCCAGCGCCGCGGCACCGTCGCGCGCGGGCCGCTCGCCCGTCCAGACCTTGTCCAGCTCCTCACGCCACACCGGCACCAGCTGCTGGAAGTCCGGCGTGAAGGGCGACGGCACGCTGAGCTTCTCCCACTGGTCCAGGAAGGCTCTCTTGAAGCCGGCCGGCGCACCGTCGGTGGGCACCGCCTCGTTCCACAATGACTTCAGCGGCGGGATGTAGCGTCCGATGTGGGCGAAGGGTAGGAGCCCCTCCTTGCTTGTCAAGTGGCGCAGCGCCGTCCACGACGCATCCGCTCTCGGCGCACCGGTGGGGATGCCGATCCCCAGTTCGTCGGTCAGCCCACCGTAGCGTGCCGGCCCCTTCGGCAGTGGGGTGACGTCCCATGGAACCTGCCCCGTGCTCAGCGCGCTGCTCGCGTTGCGCTTGACGTTGGCGACGAACCACGAGCCGCTCGTGGCCATCGCCATCCTGCCCTGCGTGAACTGGCCCGACGTGCCGGTCGGGACGCCGGGCGAGACCTTCAGCCGCGCGGCCCACTCGGCGCGGAACTCCATCGCCGCGACCGTCCCCGGCTCGGTCAGCCGCGTGGCCTTGTAGTCCGCGGTAAAGACGGCGCCGCCGAAGGCGTGGAACAGCGCGTTCATCCAGCCGACGTTGCTGCCGCCCTGGTCGCCGATGCCCCAGATGGTGCTGTTGGCGTCGGGCCCCGGCTTGGTGAGGCGACGCGCAGCATCGACCAGCGTCTCCCACGTCCACGTCCCGTCGGGATAGCGCACCCCTGCCTCGTCGAACAGCGCCTTGTTGTAGAAGAGGCCGGTTCCCTGGATGGCCGACGGCACACCGTACTGCTTGGCGCGCCAGTTGTAGGCGCCCCACCCCACATAGTCCCTGGGATACGGGTCCTTCTTCAGCAGCGCTGTGAGGTCCAGCGTGAGCCCCGACGGCCCGACGTCCCGCACGTGCTGCTGCCAGTGCACGTCCGCGACGTCGGGCGGCGTGCCCGCGGCGACGAGCGTCGTGTACTTCTCACGGTAATTGCCACCGGGCGGGAGGAGCGTGATCTTCGAGGACGCGTGCTTCGCCGCGAACCCACTCGCCGCCTCCTCGTACGCCGGCAGCAGGAACTCCTGGTCCATCGACCAGCCCATCCACGTCAGCTCGGCCGGGAGACTCGCCCCGCGTGTCGGAGAGGACTGGCCCGCCGCCGCGCCGCATGCAGCGAGCGGAGGACAGGCTCCCACCATCGCCGCCGCGAGCACCCGTCGTCTCGTCGCGCCTGTCGCGCTCATGCGTACCTCCCCTCCTTCGACCCTATCGGCCCCACCTCAATGCGGGCCTCAATGGGCGCACGCCGCCGGCGTGCGTGCCTCAGCCTCCTTGATCGCGTGCCGGACGCCTGCCGATGCCGCGATGTGCGCCGGCCGCGTTCCACGCCGCACGAGTCGCGCCGTGTTCCGCCCGACCCGTGTCCGCCACCGGCTCCGGACCGAACACCAGCAGCGTCGTGACCAGTGCACGCAGCTCGGCGTGGCTGAGCCGGTCCATCTCTCGCACGATCCCGCGGAACGTCGCCTCGCTGAGCGATCCGTCGTCGCTCAGGGCGACGCGGCGGCGTTCATCCCGAAGCCGTTCGACATCGAAGAGCTCGTAGCCGTCGTGGCACGCCACGCGCGGACGGGAGACTCGTGCTAGCGCGGGAAAGCGCGGGCGCGATCCGCGCGACTGGGACCGGCGGGCCGGCTGTGACGCAGCGGGTCATCGGCCGAAGACATAGTGGGACGCCAGCCACGCGCCAACACGGTGCATGCACCCCTCCCGCCGCAGCTGTTCCTCCGCGCCCGCAATCAGGAGTGAAAACGCCGTGCCCACTCGGTCTTCAATCCCTACCCGCGCCCTAAACGCGAACCACCTCGCGCACGTCGAGCACGAAGATCGTCGCTCCGCCCACCTGCACCTCGAAAGGCGCCAGCAGCATGCCGGACGGCAGTCCCTCTCCGGCGCTTGGGACGTGGAGCTCTTCCCGCGTGCGGCACACCCGCGTGAGCCTGCGCACCACCTCCGCCACGCGCGATGCGTCCGTCCCCACCAGCAGCGTGGCGTTTCCCTTCCGCAGGAACCCGCCCGACGTGGCCAGTCGCGTGACGCCAAACCGCGCCTCAGTCAGCGCATCCACTGCGGCCGCCGCGTCCTCGTCGTGCACGATGGCGACGACCAATCGCATCCCCGTTGCCGCCGGCCCCCCTGTCGCGCGAGCCGCGGCTCCAGCCGCCCCCGGCCCGTCGGCTCTCACCGGCGCCCCGTTTCGCTCGGCTGCCCTACTCCGCAATCTGGGCCAGCTCCCCTCGCAGCCGCCGCACGTCCAGGAACAGCCCCCGCATCTCCTCTCGCAGCCGCGCCGTCCGCGCGCGCTCCGCGCGCGTCAAGGGGCGCGCCTCTTCCAGCGCCGCCAGGAGCGTCGACTCACTCTGTACGCGCCGCTGCGCGGCCCGGACCTCCTCCGCCTGCGCCGCGAGGCGGCGCAGCACGTCGGCGCGCCGGGCTACCAGCCCGGGGCCACCGGACGCACGCGGTGAATAGACCGCCGTCCGCTCCGTGCCAGTCCACATCACGCGACTCCCCTAGGCGCGACCAACGCGATACAGGGACGCCGCGTCACGCGCGGTGAAGTTCATTGATCTGCTCCGCCGCTTTCCGGAACGCGTCCGCCACCGGCGCCTCGTTCTTCGTGAACGTCGCCGTCACCGCGTCCGACCAGATCTTCTTCGCTTCGCTGTCCTTCAAGAAGAACTGCTCCGGCCTTGCATAGTCGCCCTTGATCGGTTTGACGAACGCCTCCAGCTGCTTGTCCGCCAGCGCGGGGTACGTCTTCTTCGTCACTGCGACGAATCTGTCCTGCCACGACTTGCGCGACGGTTGGTGGCCCACGATCGACGTCGCGATCTCCAGCCACGCGTCCGTCTGCAGGAACTTCACGAGATCCCACGCCACGTCGGCGTGCTTCGTCCCCTTCCAGATCGCCCAGCCGTCGACCGTCGCCCCGCCGTCGCGCTGAGCTGCCCCCTTCGGCAGTTGGGCCACGTCCCAGTCTCCGGTGAGGTCGGGCTGCTCCTTGAGCCACCGCGCCAGGATCCACGAGCCGTCCAGCAGCATGCCCAGCTTGCCCGCGCCGACCGCCGTGTACGCGTTCTTGAAGCCCAGGCCCTCTGTCCCGGTGATGTCCTTTCCCTGGGCCAGCGCGCGATCCTTGTGCATGCGGTCGTGCAGCCACTGCATCGCGCCGATCGCCGCCGCCGAGTCGAACACGGCCTTCGTGTTGTCCTTGGGGTCCACCTGATTCCCCCCGGCCTGGCGGATCAGGATGCCCGGGCGCGGGAAGTTGATCGCCTGCATGTACCCCCACGTGGCGTCGCTCTTGTCCGTCAGGCGGACCATGGCCTCACGCCACTTGTCCCAGTCCCACGTGTCGTCGGGATACGGCACGCCCTTCCTCCGGAAGAGCGAACGTGAGTAGTACAGCCCGAACACGCCCATGTACATCGGCAGCGCGAACTGGCCGTTCTGCGGCGTCTTCCACGTGTTGAGCTGAGCGGCGACGTAGTCCGAGAGCGGCACCTCGCGCCCGTCGCGCTTGATCAGCGGATCGAGGTCCGTCAGCATGCCCTGCCGGCCCCAGTCCGGCAGCGTCGCGCAGCACGAGCCGGAGACGTCCGGCCCGTCCCCCGCCAGCCACTCGGCGAAGTTCTTCTCCTGCCACGACGGTCCGCCAGGCACGCCCACCTGCGGCTCGGCCTTGACCGTCACGTGGGGAAACGTCTGCCGGAAGATGTCGATCCCCTTCGCCGCCCCCTCCACCATGGGGTTGTTCTCGTTCCCCCACGTGCTCCAGCGGATGGTCACTGGCTCGCGCGCGCTCGACCCACCCGGCGCGCTGCGCTCCCCTGCCGCCCCACACGCCGCCGTGACAGGCGTCACGAGCGCCAGCAGCGCCGCCGCACCCCCCAGCCGTCGTCGAGTGCTGACGGCGGCGCTCACGCCAGGAATCCCTTGAGCTTGCGCTCGATCTCGGCCAGCACCTCGTGCGCCGACCGCTTACCGTCGTACACGTCGTTCACCGTGCCCACCGCCGCGTTGAAGTCCGGCCGCAGGATGAGCGGATGCGCCGGCAGCGCGTGCGTCGAATCCACCGCCGCCTTCAGCAGCTTCCGATTCTTCGGCGTCGGCGACGCCGCCGTGCTCAGGTACGCCGCCTCGATTGAGTCCATGCGCGCCGGCACCTCGCCGAACAGCGCCGGCACCCGGTCCTGCACGCCGCGCTCGGTCAGGAAGCCGATCCACGCCCACCCCAGGTCCCTGTTGCGACTCGTCGGCGCGATCACCTGCCCGCGGAAGTTGGCCAGGCTCGCCGTCCTCCGCGTCCGCGGCGCGTACGGCATCGGGACGACGTCCCACTCGAAGTTCGGCGTCTTGTCGTACCACGGGAAGAACCAGTCCCCCGCCGTCTGCATCGACACCATCCCCTGCGACAGCAGGTGCGCCGCGTGCGCCAGCCCCTTGCTCCGCTCCGTCTTCCACGTCCTTGGCGGTGACACGCTCAGCCGGTACGCCATCGACGTGTACGCCTCCAGCGCCTCCTCGAACTGGGGGTCCGCCACCGTCACCTTCTTGAAGTCATC
>DASTZM010000748.1:0-7621 GCA_035764305.1 Chloroflexota bacterium
CTCCTGCTCGGCGCCGTCCCGGACCGCGCGCGCGCGCTTGGGCTGCAGGCGCATCAGCTTGCGGATCGCCTCGCTCGTCCGGCCGCGCGTCAGCGCCTCCAGCCAGCGCCCCAGGATGATGAAGGCGGTCAGCAGCGCCGCGGACTCGAAGAACGTCGCGCGCTCGCCCCCGAAGCCGGCCTCCGGGAAGAGCGTGTTCACCACGGCGATGCCGTACGCGGCGCCGATCCCGGTCGCGTAGAGCAGGTTCATGTCGGTGCTGCCCGCCAGCAGCCCGCGCCAGCTCTTGGCGAAGAACTGCCGCCCGGGACCGAACACGATCGGCGTCGTGAGCAGGCCCAGCACCCACTTGTACCCGAGAAACTCGGGCAGGATGGCGGGCAGGATCCAGTACTCGCGGAACGAGCCCGCCATGACCAGCAGGCCGAGGCCGCCCGCGAGCAGCAGGTAGCGTCCCTGACGGCGGATCTCGTCCTGGCGGGCACGCTGCTCGCGGTCCAGCGCCACGCTGGGATCCTCACCCTCCGCGCGCGGCGCCGCCTCGTAGCCCGCCGCCTTGACCGCCGCCTGCAGCGCGGCGACGCTCGCCCGCGCCGGGTCGTAGCGCACGCGCGCCGTCTCGCTCGCCAGGTTGACCGCCGCGTCCTCGACCCCGGAGACGCCGCGCAGCGCCTTCTCCACGTGCCGCACGCACGAGGCGCACGTCATGCCGCGCACCGACAGCGTCAGATCGGTCCCCGCGGCGGGCTGAACGAGGTGTGTGGTCATGCGATGGTCCTCTGCTTAGCCACAACCGTCGCGCGCGCCGCTGAGGCACCCCTGAGTCCAGCCTGAGAGCTTCCTGAGAGCCCGCTCGTGCGCGCCCCCATGCGCGCCCCCTGCGCGCGCCCGTCCGTACGCCAGGGTTTTCCCCGATGCCGGCGGCTCCCGAACGGGATAGCGTCGCCGCTCGGAGGGACGGCGCAGATGGCCGAACCGGCGTTCCGCTGGGCAGCGCCGCGCCTGATCCGGGCCGTCACGTACGGCCTGATCGGCGTGCTCTACGCCGGCACGTGGACGCTCCTCTGGCCCCACGCGACGGCCGGCTTGCTCGCCACCGTGACGGCGAGCTTCGGGCTGCTGGCCCTGGCTCAGGCCCTCAGCGACTCGCCCGCGGCGGCGACGCCGGCGGCGCGGCGCGTCTCGCTGGCGCTGCAGCTCGCGCTGTCGGCCGCGCTGACGTGGCTCGTGCCCGGCCACGTGACCATGATCCTGTACTTCGTCCCCGTGGTGCGCGCCTTCACGTGGCTCGCCGCGCGCGAGGCGGCGGCGTGGTCGCTGGGCCTGGCTGTGCTGGTCACCGCGCAGCACCTGGGGTCAGATGGGTTGCCCGATGGTCTCGTGATCGGCCTGGCCTACGGCGGCGGGTTCGCCCTCTTCGGTGCCGCCATCACGGCGCTGCGCCAGGCGGAGGACCGGACGCGCGAGCTGAGCGCGCTTCTGGCCGTCTCTCGCGCGGCGGCCTCGACGCTCGAGATGGAACCGCTGATGGGGCTCGTGCTCGACCACCTCAGGCGGGTGGTCGACTACGCGGCCGGGAGCGTGCGCCTGATCGAGGGCGACGAGCTCGTGCTGCTCGCGTACCGCGGCGCCGAGCAACGGGCACACTGGGCACGCGGGCGTTCGCGCCTTGACCAGAGTCCCGCGGTGCGCGAGGTCGTGCGCCGCCGGGCGCCGCTGATCGTCGGCGACTTCAGGGTGGACGAGCCGGCGCTGCTCGAGGACTTCCGGCGCGCCCGCGCCGCTGACCTGGCTCCCCTGTGGGGGCAGCTGCGCTCCTGGATGGGAGTCCCGCTGATCGTCCGGGACGAGGTGCTCGGCGCGATCGTGATCAGCCACGGGACGCCGGGCTTCTACACCTCCCACCACGCCGAGCTCGCGCTCGCGGTGGCCGGCCACGCCGCCGCCGCGGTGCAGAACGCGCGCCTGTACGCGCGCTCCCGGGAAACCGCGGCGCGGCAGGAGCGGTCGCGCCTCGCCCGCGAGCTGCACGACGCGGTCACCCAGACGCTCTTCTCGGCCAGCCTGATCGCGGACGTCCTGCCACGGCTCTGGGAGCGCAACCCCGACTACGCCCGGCGGCGCCTCGACGAGCTGCGGCAGCTCGTGCGCGGCGCGCTCGCGGAGATGCGCACCCTGCTGCTCGAGCTGCGCCCGGCCGCGCTGACGCAGGCCCCCCTGGGCGACCTGCTGGGCCACCTGGCCGACGCCTTCACCGGCCGCACCCTCATCCCGGTGTCCGTCGAGCAGCGCGCCGCCGTGGTGCTGCCGCCCGAGGTGCAGGTGGCGCTCTACCGCATTGCCCAGGAGGCGCTGCACAACGTGGCCAAGCACGCCGCGGCCACCCGCGTCGCGCTCACGGCGTGGGCCGAGCCCGATCGCGCCGAGCTCCGCATCGCCGACGACGGCGCGGGATTCGATCCCACGTTCGTCTCGGCCGAGCATCTTGGCCTGCGCATCATGCGCGAGCGCGCCGATGCGATCGGCGCGGCGGTGCGCCTCACCAGCGGGCCGGGGCAGGGAACCACCGTGCACGTCACGTGGCCGGCCGCGGCGCGTCCCGCGCCACCAGCCGAAGAAGGAGCACACCAGTGGTACAGCATCCGCCCATCAGAGTCCTCGTCGTCGACGACCACACCGTCGTCCGTCGCGGACTCGGCGCCTTCCTTGACGCCTTCGACGACCTAGTCCTGGCCGGCGACGCGTCGGGCGGGGAGGAGGGCGTCCGGCGCTGCGGCGAGGTCGAGCCGGACGTGGTCCTGATGGACATGGTCATGCCCGGCCTCGACGGCGCGGCGGCGACGCGCGCCATCCGGGAACGCTGGCCGGCGGTGCAGGTGATCGCGCTGACCAGCTTCCCCGAGGAGGGGCTGGTGAGGGCGGCGCTCGACGCCGGCGCAATCGGCTATCTGCTCAAGAACGCGTCGGCCGACGAGCTCGCGGGCGCGATCCGCGCCGCGGTCGATGGCCGGCCCACGCTGGCGCCCGAGGCGACCCGCGCGCTCATCCGGGCGGCGACGCGGCCACTGGACGAGCGCCCGCCGGGGCACGACCTGACGGCACAGGAGCGCAAGGTCCTCGCGCTCATGGTGGAGGGGCTGAGCAACCCCGAGATCGCCGACCGCCTGGTGATCAGCCGCTCGACGGCCAAGTTCCACGTGAGCAGCGTGCTCTCCAAGCTCGGCGTGGGGGGGCGCAGCGCGGCGGTCGCGCTCGCCGTGCAGAACCACCTGGTCGGCTGACGCGGCGCGGCGCGTCCCCCGAGCGACCTGGTCGCATCGGCATGATGGCCCTCACACCGCTGTACCGGGCCACGGCGGCGAAGCTGGGCTACGCCGACCCCCTCTACCAGCTGCCCGAGCTGTCGGCCCTCGTGGCGGCGGTGAACATGACGCTCCCCATGGTGCTGTGGATGCGGCTGCGGGGCATGAGCTGGCGTCTCGACCACTATGCCGGCCACGCGCACGGCCATGCGCACGTGGGTGCAGACCTGATCGGGAGTTAGTGGCAGGCCGGCGCCGAGCGGCGGGCGTCGCGTATCAGCGTGACCAGGTACGTGACGCCCGCCCCGTTCATGCCGATGCCCAGCCAGAGCAGCGGCACCTTGTACTCGGTCAGGAAGGTCGCCGCGCCGGCGATCCCCAGCACCGTAAAGACGTCCGCCAGGTGGTGGGCGCAGCACGCCAGCATCGCGGCGGCGCTGGTCCCGGTGCTCGCCGCCGTGCCGCCCGCGGCGCCGCGCAGGCGCCGGGCATGCAGCCCGCGCAGGAAGACGAACAGCGCCACCTGCGTGCCAAACCCCAGCATGATCGCGCCCACGTACCAGCGGTCGGCGGCGAGCTGGTCGACGGCGTGGTCCCACCCCTGCGCGAAGGTGATCAGGCCCAGGTAGAAGGCGAGCAGGCCCGCGCCAGCGGCGACGCCCGCGACGCCCGCGATGACCGCACCGGCGGGCACATGACGCAGACTCCCCCACGACGCCCGGCGGGTCGACCGCAGCGCCACCCCCAACGGGGCGGACACCGCGTCTTCGGTCACGCGGCCCATGTGGCCTGCGTGGCCCGCGTGACTCACGTGGCTCACGTGGTCACCGGTACCCCGGCGCCCCGGCGCGCAGCCCCGCCCGCCGCACCGCCGCTTTGAGCGCCTCTGCGTCGCACTGGCAGGGGTCGTATTCGACGTACGCCATCTCGGTCGCGCGATTTACGTACGCGCGCGTCACGCCCCGCGTGCGCGAGAGCGAGCGCTCGGCGGTTTCCGCGCCCGCCCCACCGCAGCCCATACCGAACAGCGGCAGGACGACACGGCACCGCGCGCCAGGCCGTGCGCCCGCTTCGCACGGGCACTCCGGGCCGCAGCCGCACCCGCACGCGCAGCCGCGCGTGATCGGCCCCGCGGCCGTCACAGCGTCCACGTGAACCTCCGCGCCGGCACCCCCGCGACGTCGCGGATCACCAGCTCCATCGGACCGGTCCCGGGCGTCACCACCGCCTTCCCCTCTATCGCGGCAGGAAATGAGAGCGTCCCCTTGCGGTGGTGTCCGCCCTTCGGCGCCTGCCACTCGACCGGCCGCACCCCCTCTGCCGTCGCCGTGCGCAGCGTCGCCAGCTCGCGCAGGTCATAGCCGTCTAGGTCGACCACGTGCGTGTCCATCACGACGCCGAAGACCGGACCCGCCGCCGGGCCCGCCCAGGTCACTTCCACGGTCACCTGGGCTTGCTCGTCTTTCCGCGTCAGCGCGTCGCCCGGCTTCGTCTGCGCGTCGCTCGGCTTCGCCTGAGCGGCGCCTCCCGTCTGCCCGCCCGGCGCCGCGCCGCACGCCGCGAGCAGCGCCGCCGGCACAAGCGCGCCCGCGGCCAGCGCACACCGCCGGGTGGCCGCGCCGCTCGTACCGTTCACTGTCTCACGATCAGTCTCACGCCGCCGGCTGAGCGTAGGCTGAGTCCCCGCTGACGATTGGCTGAGACACGTGCGCCCCGCCCCCGGCGCCCGCGTCAGACGCTCGCGTCAGACGCTCGCCTCCCGTGTCAGACGCTCGCGTCCGACGTCAGACACTCCCCTCCCACGTCAGAGGCTCCCGCGCGCCCGCCGTCACCGCTGTCCCGCCGCTCCAGGGAAGAACAGCCCGCACCGCGGGTGTTTCATCTATATGCTCCATTTTCTCCAGGAGCGTTTCACCCCCTGTTTCATTTCCGCCCGCTCCGCCCGCTCGTTCCGCGGCCGTGAGCGGTGCGTGCGCCCCAGCGCCTGTCCGCCTGCCGCGTGCCCGCCTGCCGCGTGTCAGCCGGCGGCGATCAGCGGCAGCCGCACCACCGCCGTGGTGCCTTCGCCCACGACGCTCTCCAGCGCCACCGCGCCGCCGTGCTGCTCGGCGATCCAGCGCGCGATCGGCAGCCCCAGTCCGGTGCCGCCCGGGTCGCGCGTGCGCGCGGCGTCCACGCGGTAGAAGCGCTCGAACACGCGCGGCAGCTCGTCCGCCGGGATGCCGGGCCCCGTGTCGCGTACCGTCACGCACACCTGCCCGTCGCGCCGGTCCATCGCGACGCTCACCCTGCCGGACCCCGGGGTGTACTTCGCAGCGTTGTCGAGCAGGATCAGCAGCAGCTGCTTGAGGCGCGCCGGGTCGCCGTCCACGACCGCCGGCTCGATCCGCTCGACGCGCAGCTCGTGGCCGTTCGTCAGGTGACGGGCGGCCGCGACGGTCTCGAGCACGACGCGGTCCAGCTCGACCTGCTCGGTGCGCAGCGGCACACCCGCGTCGGCCCGCGCGAGGGCGAGCAGCTCGGAGACCAGCTGCCCCAGGCGCCGCGCTTCACGCGCCGCCTCGCGCACCGCCTCCTCCCGCTCGGCGGCGTCGACGTCCGGACGGCGCTCGAGCAGGTCCAGGTTGGCCTGGATCGCGGTGAGGGGCGCGCGCAGCTCGTGCGAGGCGTCCGAGACGAACCGCTTCTCCGCCTCGTAGGCCCGCTCCAGGCTGGCGAGCATCGCGTTGAACGTCGCGGTGAGCTGCCCCAGCTCGCCCCGGTCGGGCGTCGGCGGCACGCGGCGGTCGAAGCCGCGCGAGCGCGCGATCTCGGCCGCGGCCTCGGTCAGCGTCGAGACCGGCCGCAGCGCCTCGCCCGCCATCAGCCAGCCCAGCGCCAGCGCCAGCACGACGCCCCCCGCCGACGCCGCGGCGAGCACGTGCACCGTCTGCTCGCTGTGCCCCGCCGCGTGGGTGTACAGGGTCACCGCCGCGATCACCAGCACCACCACACCGGTCAGGCCGCCGTACAGCAGCCCCAGCCGCAGCCGCAGAGACACCAGACCCGCCGCCCGGCGCTATGCCTCGCGCAGCACGTAGCCCGTGCCGCGCAGCGTGTGGATCAAGCGCGGCCCCCCGCCCGACTCCAGCTTCTGGCGGAGCTGCTTGACGTACACCTCCAGCACGTTGCTGTTGCCGCCAAAGTCGTAGCCCCACACCCGGTCCATCAGCACCCCACGCGTCAGCACGCGGCGCGGGTTCTCCATCAGCTGGCGCAGCAGGTCGTACTCCGTGCTGGTGAGTTCGATCGTCCGGTCGCCGCGCTGCGCCAGCCGCGTCCCCGTGTCGAGCGAGAGGTCGGCGAAGCGCAGCACGGGGGGCGCCTCCTCGTCGCGCCGCCGGAGCAGCGCCCGCACCCGCGCCGCGAGCACCTCGAACGCGAAGGGCTTGACGACGTAATCGTCGGCGCCCTCGCCAAACCCCTTGACCTGGTCCGCCGGCGCGTCCTTCGCCGTGAGCATGACGACCGGAAGCCTGCGGTCGGCGGCGCGCAGGCGGCGCAGCACCTCCCAGCCGTCCAGCCCGGGCATCATCACGTCCAGAATCACCAGATCCGGCGTGCGCTCGCGCGCGGCGGCGAGGCCGGCCTCGCCCGTCGCGGCGGTGTCGACGGCGAAGCCTTCGTACGCCAGGCCGCGCTTGAGGACACTGGTGACGGCGGGATCGTCGTCGATGGCGAGTACGCGCTGCATCCGGATCTCTCGAGCCTGGTGTGGCTGTCGAGAGCGTCACCGATCACCCACGCGAGCGCATCGGGGATTACCCCGACCCGGCCCCTCCAGGAGAACGGCCGGGAAGCGGGTCGCTAGCCCTTCCGGCGCACCGTGCCCAGGCCGTTGATGGACCGGTCGACCGTGGGGCTGCCCAGGTACTCCACCACGCCGACGCCGTTCAGCGTTGCGCGCAGGCGGTCGGTGGCGTTGACCAGCGCGTAGCCCGCGCCGTTGAGCGTGAGCGTGGTCTCGCGCGTGGAGAGCCCCGCCGCGTCGTACCGCCCCGCGCCGTTCAGCGACACGTCCTGCGCCAGCGCCGTCCCGGCTACCGTGAGCGTGCCACCGCCCTGCAGCCCGACCCGCAGACGGTCGACGTCGATGCCCGTGGCGTTGACCGCACCGCCGCCGTCCAGCAGGATCTGGTCGATCCGGCGCGCGGTGACCGCATAGCGGACTGGCCGCGTTGGGCGGATGGCGCGGTCGCTCGAGAGGTGCAGCGTGCCGCCCCGCACGTCGCTCGTCAACGCCGGGAGCAGGTTGTCTTCCGCTTCTATGGTCAGGCCGT
>DASTZM010000749.1:0-10121 GCA_035764305.1 Chloroflexota bacterium
AACGCCCGTGACGTCGACGGGCGCATGTGGACCTACCTCTCCGTCGGCCCGTTCGACGACGTTCCTACCTACCGCGCCTGGCTGGAGAGCGTCGCTCCCGGCGAGGATCCACTCTTCCACACCATCGTCGACCTCAAGACCGGGAACCCGGTCGGCCTCGCCGCCTACCTCCGCATCGACCCACCGAACGGCGTGATCGAAGTCGGCCACCTCCAGTTCTCCCCCCTCCTGCAGAAAACGCCCGTCGCGACCGAGGCGACGTACCTCATGATGCGCCGCGCCTTAGAGGAGCTCGGCTACCGGCGCTACGAGTGGAAGTGCGACTCCCTCAACGCCCCGTCGCGCGCCGCCGCCCAGCGCTACGGCTTCACCTTCGAGGGCATCTTCCGCCAGGCCATCGTCTACCGCGCTCGCAACCGCGACACCGCCTGGTTCTCGATCCTCGACCACGAGTGGCCCACCCTCAAGCGCGCCTTCGAGCGCTGGCTCGACCCTGCCAACTTCGACCGCCAGGGCCGCCAGCGCGCCCGCCTCGCCGACCTGCGCCGCGTCTAGCCCCTACGCAACACCCGTCAGCCGCTCACTGACCTCCCAGAGCCGCTTCGCCAGCGCCTCGTCGTAGCTGCGTGGCGAAGAGCTGACCACGCCCTTCTGCGTCACGTAGATCCCCGTCTGCCGCTCCAGCGCGGCGTCGGTCGCCGCCCGCACCACCGGTCGCGCTCCCCGCTCTGAGCTGAGTTGGAACGGACCGATCAGCCGCAGCAGCAGCCCCATCATCCCGTGTCCATCTCGCCCCCAGCCCGACCGCACCGAGCCGGGGTGCACCGCATAAGACGCCACGTTGTGCTCGGCCTCCCGCCGCGCCAGCTCATACGCGAACAGCACGTTCGCCAGCTTCGAGTCGCAGTACGCGCGCATCGCCGAATAGCGCTTCGCGTACGTCAGATCGTCGAGGTCGTTCGTTCCGAGCCGGCTCGCACGGTGCGCGTCCGACGCCACCGTCACCACGCGCGACGCGCGCCCCGGCGCTGCGCCGCGCCGCACTGCGTCGCGCAGGAGATGCGTCAGCAGAAACGGCGCCAGGTGGTTTACCGCTATCGTTCGCTCCACCCCGTCCGCCGTCACCTGGCGCTGCCCGCCGAGGATGCCCGCGTTGTTCACCAGCACGTGCACCGCGTCGTGGCGCGCCAGGACGTCGTCCGCCAACCGGCGCACCGCCCCCATCGAGGACAAATCCGCCAGCACCGTTTCGATCTCGCGCCCCGTCCGCTCCGTGACGTCCCGGACCAGCGCCGCCGCGCGCCCCTCGTCCCGCGCTGCCGCCACGATCCGCGCGCCCATGCCGGCGAGCTTCAGCACCGCCTCCCGGCCGATCCCCGACGTGGCGCCCGTGACGACGCACACCCGCCCCTCCATCAGCGCCCGGTCCTCCCGCGCGTTCCCACCCTCGGCTACCATCGGCCCGTCCGCGCATCCATGTCCGCGACATTCAAGCACACGCCGCCAGCCGTCGCTGAAGGCGGCGCCGCGGAAGTGTCCTGGGCGCCCCGCATCTCACGCACCAGGCTGCGCCGCCTCTACGTGCGCGACTCACTCGGCCTCGTCGACGACGAGCTCATCGCCGAGGTCGGCCACGCCCTAGAGGCCCGCTGCGAGAGCATCCTCGCCGTCCACGACGCCCGCCGCGGCCGGGTGCACTGCCCCCGCTGCGCCCGCGAGAACCAGACGCGCCTCCTCCCCCACGACGGTCACCTCGACTCACGCGTCACCTGCCCCGCCTGCGGCTGGTCGACCATCTGGGGCGCCTACCAGGACACCTTCCTGGGGAAGCAGCTCGAAGCCGGCGAGACCCACGGCGTCTACGACGCCTTCATCCACGCCTTCCGCGGCGCTATCGGCCCGCGCCAGAAGATGCTCGCCATCGACCGCCTCATCCACCAGTTCCACTACTCCCTCGTCCCCCGCCACACCCCCGCGCGCCCCGCCGGCGTCAACCTCATCGAAGGCTCCCTCGAAGACGTGATGACCCTCCTCGAGGAGCTCGCCTAACCCGCCGCGGCGGTACAGTAGGCACGACCTCATGCCACGCAGCCGCGCCGAGGAGCCTCTGCCTGAGAAGGCACCCGCCAGCCTGAGCCTCCTCTCAAGAGAGGTCTATAGATCACGTCGTCCCAGACTGCTCAAGCAGCCCAACTCTCGCGACCTCGTCGTCCTCGCCGCTCCGGACTACGAAGCGCTGACCGAGGCGCTTGAAGTCGCCGCCGGACTGTTGCGGGGTGACGCCGACGACTCTGCTGGCCGCATCCAAGCGAACGCAGAGGTGCAGGACCTTCTCCGGCGGAGGATCGCGGACGCGGCGCGCCTTTCGGCGTAGCCCGGCGGCGGCTCACCGATGCCGCGCCTGGACTGGTCGTTCGCGGCGCGCGACGAGCTGGCCGAGCTTCTCGTCTGGCTCACAGTCAATCGCTCACCCGACATCGCGGAATCCGCTCGCGGCGCCGCAGAAAGCGCCGCACTCGCAGCAGCGGATCGGCCATTGGCCTACCCATGGGTCGGCGCGATCTTCCCGTCGCTCTCTCGGCTCGGGAAGTCCTACCGCCGCGTGCTCGCCTGGCGGCGCCGGCTCCACCTCTTCTACCGCTACGACAGAGCCGAGGATCGAATCGTCATTCTCCACGTCCGCGGGTCGCGACAACGACCGCTTTCAGCCCGACGAGTGCTCCGCACCGCGGGCTGATCGGCCAGGCGCCGCGGCTACACCTTACGCCAGCTCCCTGATCTTCCCCAGCACTGACTCCCCCACCTCCACACCCTCCCGCTGCGCCGCCACCCACTTTTCGTGGGAGCGCTCCCCCGGCGCGTAGATCCGCTCCACCCCCGCCTGCGTCGGCGTATCGCGCAGGTCCCTGATCATCCGATCGATCTTCCGCCGAAACTCCCCCACCTCCCCAAACCACGCCGGATCCACCGCCATCAGAAAGTGACCGATCCCGTACGGCCGCGGGTCGGTGTCCGTCATCCGCTGCAGCTCCACCCCAAACCGCGCCCCCGAGAGCGCCCCCGCCAGCGTATCCATCAGCATCGCCAGCCCAAACCCCTTGTGCCCCGCCGTCGGCGACCCCAGCGGCAGCAAGTACCCACCCAGCCCCGCCTTCGGGTCCGTCGTCGGCTGCCCTTCCGCGTCGATCGCCCAGCCCTCCGGCAGCGGCTCGCCCCGCTCGGCCTGCAGCGCGAAGCGCGACCGCGCCGCCGTGCTCATCGAGACGTCCAGCACCAGCGGTGGCTCCTCGTCCGTCGGGATCGCGTACGCGGTGGCCGTGTTGCCCACGCGCCCCACACGCCCGCCCGGCGGCGCCACCGCCGCCACACTGTTCGTCGTCGCGATCCCGATCAGCCCCTCGCGACTCGCCATCAGCGCGTAGCACGCCGCCGCCCCGTAATGATTCGACCGGAACGCCGCGCACGCGCCGATCCCCGCCGTCTGCGCCTTCTCCATCGCCACGCGCATCGCCCGCGACGCCACCAGCGGTCCCAACCCGTTCTCGCCGTCCATCAGCGCCACCGCCGGCCCCTCCCGCACCAGCTTCGGCTCGGCTGCCGCGCTGAACCCGCCCGACCTCAGCCGCGCCACGTAGCTTGGCAGCATGCGCACGCCGTGCGACTCGATTCCCCGCGCCTCGGCCTCCACGAGCACCCCCGCCACGACCTCGGCGTTGGTCGCCGGCACCCCCGCGCCCCGGAACGCCGCCGCCACCAGGTCCCGCAGCGCATCGAGCGCGATCCGCTCTCCCATTAACCTCCCCGTTAACCCAGCCGCAGTATAGTCGCCCAACAGCCGCCAATCAGAGGAGAGACCTATGCCCAGCCAGCCCGCAACCCGCATCCCCACCGCCCCCTTTGGCCGCACCGGGCACCAGTCCACCCGCACCCTCTTCGGCGCCGCCGCCTTCTCCCGGGTCACCCAGGAGGAGGCCGACCGCACGATGGAGACGCTGCTCCAGTTCGGCGTCAACCACATCGACACCGCCGCCTCCTACGGCGAGTCCGAGGTCCGTCTCGGCCCGTGGATGGAGAAGCACCGCGACCGCTTCTTCCTCGCCACCAAGACCGGCGACCGCACCTACGCCGGCGCGCGCGACTCGATCAAGCGCTCCCTCGAGCGCCTCCGCGTCAAGCAGCTCGACCTCATCCAGCTCCACAACCTCGTCGAGCCGTCCGAGTGGGACACCGCTCTCGGCCCTGACGGTGCCCTCAAGGCCGCCGTCGAGGCGCGCGACCAGGGACTGGTGCGCTTCATCGGCGTGACCGGCCACGGCCTGACCGTCTGCAAGCAGCACAGGCGCGCGTTGGAGCGCTTCGACTTCGACTCGGTCCTCTTCCCCTACAACTTCCCCATGATGCAGAACCCCGAGTACGCCGCCGACGTCGAGGCGCTGCTCGCCGTCTGCAAGCAAAAGAACGTCGCCGTCCAGACCATCAAGTCCGCCACCAAGGGGCCGTGGTCGGAGCAGGTCCAGCAGATGGACCGCGCCCACCGCCCCGCCGCCACGTGGTACGAGCCGCTCGCCGACCAGCAGGACCTCGACACCGCCGTGCATTGGGTACTCGGCAACCCGCAGGTCTTCCTCAACACCGCCGGAGACATCCACGTCCTCCCCAGGATCCTCGAGGCGGCGACGCGCTTCCAGGAGCGCCCGTCCGACGCGGAGATGGCCAAGCTCGTCCGCGACGCCCACATGGCCCCCCTCTTCACGTAACCCGCAGTGATGCGGTAGTCATGGCGCGCGCTGCTACAGTGCGCGCGCCATGACCATGAAAGTCCTGCTGCGCGAGCGCGACCTCTCCGACGACTACATCCAGTTCGCCTCCCAGATCGGCGCCGACGGCTTCGACATCCACCAGTTCAACAACCTGCCCGGCGTTCGCGAGACCGGCGTCGTGGATGAGAAGGGCATGCGCGTCCTCCTCGACAAGCTGCGCAAGTGGGGACTCGGTGTCTATCGCGTCGCCCCGCCCAACCCCATCAAGTACCTGCTCGGCGAGCCCGGCGGCGACAAAGAGCTCGACGATCTGTGCCGCACGCTCGAGGCGCTCGCTCGGGCCGGCGCGCCGTTCATGTCCACTCCCGTCCACCACCCCGGCGCGAATCCCGGCTACCGCGGCGGCTATCGGGCCCGCCACCGCGGCGGCTACACCATGCACGCCTTCTCCGCCGAACGCATGCGCAAGACGCTCGCCGAGAAGCCTCCCGAGCTCGTCGTCGACGTGGAGGCGCACTACGACCGCTGCGTCAAGATGTACGAGCGCCTCGTCCCCATCGCCGAGGCGTACGACATCCGCCTCATCATGCACCCCTCCGATCCGCCGCTTCCCGAGGCCGAGTTCTCGCCGCTCCGCTGGTCCGACATCCTCGACGCCGTCCCCTCGCCCAAGTCTGGCCTCCTCTACTGCATCGGCACCCGCATGGAGTCGGGCGTGAACATCGTCGAAGACATCAAGGCCTTCGGTCGCCGGGGGCCGGGTGGACAGGGCAAGGGCGGCAAGATCTTCCACACCCACTTCCGCAACGTGCGCGGCACCATCCCCACCCACGGCGGGTATCAGGAGGTCGCCCTGCACGACGGCGACAAGAACATGTTCGTCATCGTCCAGACGCTCCGTTCCATAGGCTTCGACGGCGGCCTCCAGATCGACCACCTCCCCAACTACGCCAACGACACCCCGTTCATGGGCGTCGCCAGCGCCTACGGCGTCGGCTACGTCAAGGCGCTCCTCGCCGCGCTGGAGGCGACGCCCGCTTAGGCGTTACGCATTACGCGTCGGCCAGCGGGAGCCTCGCTGTCAGCGTCGCCCCACGTCCCGGCGCGCCGTCCAGCGACCAGGCGCCGTTGACCTCGCGCACCCGGCCGTCGATGCTCGCCAGCCCCAGCCTCGCCTGCAGCGCGGCCGGATCGATCCCCTTGCCATCGTCCGAGACGCGGAGCGTCAGCACGCGGCCCGCCGCTGCGCCGTCCACCGAGATCTCCACGCGCGCCGTCTTCGCCTCCGCGTGCCGCAGCACGTTGGAGAGCGCCTCCTCCGCGATCCGGTAGACCGCCAGGCGCAGCGCCTCGTCCAGCGCGTTCGCCATCGGATCGTCCAGGCGCACCACCTCCTCCGTCGGACGCACCTCCACGCGCAGCGCCGGCTCGACGCGCTCCGCCAGCAGGTGCAGCGCCGGCACCAGCCCCATCCGGATCACGCCCGGATGCAGCAGGTGGCTCGCGCGCCGGATGTCCTGCTCCGCCAGCTCGTCGATCTCGCGCTTCACCGACTCCACCAGTGCCCCCGCTTCCTGGGCCCCTTTTCCCGCCTCGCGCTCGTACCCGCCCAGCTTGTAGGACGCCATCACCAATCGCGTCTGAACGCGGCCGTGCAGTAGCTCCGCCACCTCACGTCGCATCCGCTCCTCCGCCTCTGTCACGCGCCGCTGCGCCAGTCGCGCCTCCTCGGCGTGGCGCGCCACCTCCTCCCGCGCCCGCTGCAGCGCTCCCACCTGCTCGCGCAGCTCCGCCGTCAGGCGCGCGTTCTCCAGCGTCAGCGCCGCCTGGCGGGCAAACGCCTCCCCCGTGCGTCGGGCAGACTCGTCAAACGGCTCCACGCCGTGGAACGCCAGCGACCCGCCCACCGCGTCGGCCACGATCAGCGGCACCGAGAGCGTGTGCTTCAGCCCCAGCACCATGTTGGCCGCCCACACCGCACTGGGGTGAGTCGTCCGCTCCGCCACCTCGGCGAACGGCGCCATGACCGACCGGCGCTCCACGTGGATCGCGTGCACCCAGGGGTTCGCGTCCGCCGAAAAGCGCACGCCCTCGATCGCCCACGCCGGCAGCACCGCCCGGATCGAGTCGATCGCCCTCCGGAACAGCGCGTTCGGCCCGCCCGCCCACGCGATTTCGTAGACCTCGTTCCGCGCGGCGTCGTACCCCGAGAGGTTGACGAAGCGCACGCCCAGCGCTGCCAGCGCGTTCTCGACGATCTCCTGATAGAGCCGTGCCGCGCTCGACCCCGTGACCCCCTCACGGCGCCGGTCCGCCCTGGGCGCCTCGGTCGGGAGCACCACGCTGGCGGCAATGCTACGGTAGGCGCCGCAGCGATGAGTACGTCGCCACCCATCTTGGTCCGCGCCGCGCGCCTCTTCGACGGCACAGGCGGTCCCGCCATCCCCGACGGCGCCGTCCTGATCCAGGACGGGCGCATCCTGGAGGTTGGCCCCGCCGCGGCCATCCGCCCGCCCGACGCCACCCCGGCCCACGACTACCCCGACGGCACCCTCCTGCCCGGCCTGATCGACACGCACGTCCACCTCAACGGCTTCGGCGATGGGCGCGTCGGTGACGACCTGGCCACGCTCCCCGACGAGCTGCTCCTGCTCCAGTCCGCCGCCAACGCGCGCCGCCACCTGGAAACTGGTGTCACCACGCTCCGTGAGTGCGGCGCGAAGGGGCGCACCACCTTCCTGCTGCGTGACGCGCTGCGCCGCGGTATCGGCAGCGGTCCCCAGCTCGTCCTCTGCGGCCGGCCCATCACCATCACCGGCGGCCATCTCTGGTACTTCGGCGAAGAGACCGACGGCGTCGACTCCATCCGGCGCGCCGTGCGGCGCCTAGTAAAGGAAGGCGCCGACTTCATCAAGGTCGCCGCCACCGGCGGCAGCACCCGCACCTCCATCGCCACCCGCGCCGCCTTCACCCTGCCGGAGCTGCGCGCCCTGGTCGAGGAGGCGCACCGCTTCGGCCGCCCCGTCGCCGCGCATTGCTCCGGCTCCCAGGGAACCGCCATGGCCATCGACGCCGGCATGGGCGAAGGCGACACCATCATCCACTGCGTCTTCCGCGACGTCGACGGCACCCAGCGGTTCGACGAGGAGCTCGCCCGGCGCGTCGCCGGCTCCGGGGCCTGGCTCGACATGACCCTCGCCCAGGCCGGCTCCCGGGAGCGCCAGCTCAAAGCCGCCGTCCAGCGCGCCGGACGCGCCACCGATGTCGAGCAGCGCGAGCTCGCCTCCCTCGAGACGGGCCGCGCCGTCCGCGCCGACCACTTCCACCGCATGCTCGAGCTTGGCGCGCGTATGGTCTCCGGCTCCGACTCGTCGTGGGGCCACTACCCCATCGGCGAGTTCCAGCACGAGGTCATCGACCACGCCGAGTACGGCATGGGCGCCGTTCCCGCCCTCCTCACCGCCACGCGCGACGCCGCCGCCTGCCTGCGTGTCGACCGTGAAGCCGGCACGCTCGAGCCCAGCAAGCGCGCCGACCTCCTTATCGTCGACGGCGACCCCACGGAGAACATCCGTGACATCTTGAACGTGCGCCAGGTCTACCAGCGCGGCGACCGTGTCACAATCAGCGGCGCCAGGGAGAGCTAGCAATGTCCACCACCCAGAAGCAGTACACCGTCCGCGCCGCCCATTGCGACTACCGCGCCTCGGAGGAGGAGATCTACCAGACCCTCCGGCGCATCACCGACCCGCTGTCGCGCTCCTGGGAGAAGATCGAGCGCGCCAACACCGTCGCCATCAAGCTCAACATGATGAAGCTCCCAGAGCGCATCGTGTACTTCGAGGGTCGGCGCCGCGAGCTCGTCGACGACGCCGTCGCCCGCGCCGTCTTCCGCCTCCTCCGCGAGCACATGCGTCCCGGCGCGCGCATCGTCGCCACCGATACCAACCCCTACTCGCGCGGCCACCTCATTCCGCCCGACTTCAACTACAAGCCCGTCCTCGACGCCTTCGACGTCGAGTTCGTCGACTCCAACGTCCCACCCTTCGCCACCTACGACGTGCCCGGCGGCGGCTCGATGTTCGACCGCTACACCCTCTCCGCCCTCTTCCAGGAAGCCGACGCGATGGTCAGCGTCGCCAAGATCAAGAACCACGCCTTCATGGGCGTCACCCTCTGCATGAAGAACCTGTTCGGACTGCCTCCCATCTCGCTGCCGGAAGGCAAAGTCCGCACCTACTTCCACCACGTCATCCGCCTCTCCTACGTGCTCGCCGACCTGGGGATGATCCTCCAGCCCTGTCTCAACATCGTCGACGCCCTCACCGGCCAGTGGGGGCGCGAGTGGGGTGGCGAGGGGCGGATCACCAACACACTCCTCGCCGGCGACCACGTCACCGCCACCGACGCCGTCGGCACCGTCCTGATGGGCCACGACCCGTACTCCGACTGGCCCACGCCGCCCTTCCGCCGGGACCGCAACCACATCCTCATCGCCGCCAACCGCGGCTTCGGCACCGTCAACCTGGACGAGATCGACTTCGAGTCGGACGCACAGGTCCGCCCACCGCTCGCCGAGTTTGACTCCGTCGCCACCGACTCCACCGAGACCGTCGAGTCGTGGCGACGCACCACGTGCGAGCAGGGCCTCTTCTATCAGGACAACCAGAAGAAGCTCGTCGATAAGCATCGCGGCGAGTTCATCTTCCTCCAGGACGGCCAGGTCGTCTGGCACGGCGCCGACCCCGCCAACCTCGGCTCGCGCCGCCAGCTCTCGGGCGACAAGAAGGACAGCGCCCTCTGGCTCAAGCTCGTCGATCCCGACGAGACCGAAGGCGAGCAATTCGGCGTGTACGAGCAGAACCTCAAGACGCTCGTCCCGGCCTGACGCCGCGCGCGACTAGCGCAGGTTGGCGATCTCGACCGGTTCGATCTCGTCCGCCAGCTCGAACCCCCACACCCTCGAATAGAAGTACAGCTCGGCGTCGAGCGCACGCTTGATGTTCTCCGCCTTGCGGTAGCCGTGGCGCTCGCCCGCGAAGGGGACGTACGCCACGGGTATCCCCTTGCGCTTCAGCGCCTCCACCATCCGCTCCGCCTGGTTGGGCGGCACCACCGGGTCCTCCAGCCCCTGCGTGAAGATCACCGGGCAGCTCAGCCGCTCCACGTGGTGGATCGGCGACCGCGCCACGTACAGATCCTTACGCGCCGGATACGGCCCCACCAGGCTGTCCAGGTAGCGCGACTCGAACTTGTGCGTGTCCTTCGCCAGCGCCTCCAGGTCGCTCACGCCGAAGTGGCTCGCCCCCGCAGTGAAGACATCCCGGAACGTCAGCGCGCACAGCGTCGTGTAGCCCCCCG
>DASTZM010000750.1:0-6143 GCA_035764305.1 Chloroflexota bacterium
GCCGAACGCACCGCGCCGGAAGAGCAACGCGATCACGGGCTCACGCAGAGCGAGCAGCGCCACGGCCAGGGGGGCGATCAGGAACAACGCTGCCTTGATCCCGAGTGAGAGCGTGTCGCGAAAGCGCGGATCACCCGCTCCGGTCGCTCCGTGACGTGACAGGACTGGCAGGACCGCGAACGATAGCGCCGTCGCCACCAAACCGAGAGGCAGCTGCACGACCTGGGTGGCGAAGCGCATCGCCGCCAAGCTGGCGTCACCCGTAAGCGAGGCGAGCCGCGTATCGAGCACGACGACCAGCGCCGAGACGACGAGCCCCGCGGCGACGGGCCCGTACAGACGCACGATACGGCGGACCGCAGGCTGCGTCAGGTCGAAGGACAAACGGGGCAGCCGATCGCGAAGTCCGATCAGCTGGAGCGTCATCTGCGCCCCGGCCCCCACCAGCAGGCCGATCACGAGACCGGTGACGCCAAGCGGCCGGGCGAGTGCCAGCGCGCAGACAATGATGCCCGCGTTGTAGACGGCCGCGGCGAATGACGGGAGCGTCACACGGTGCAGCGCGTACAGCACGGCCATCAACACAGCCGCGATCCCGAGAAGGACGACGGACGGGAGCGCGACGCGCGTCAGCAGGATCCCTAGGGACTGAACGTCAGGTGCGAAGCCGACCCCCAGCACGCCGACCAATGGCCCGGCCAGCAGCACGAGAATGGCGACGACCGGCACGAGCACGACCAGAGCGAGGGCGAGAACGGCGCCGGAAACGCGACGCAGCTCGTCGCCCACGGGCGCGTCGGGGGCATCGGCGGCGCGGAGCTCGTCGCGTCCGGCGATCTCGGAGAAGACGGGAACCAGGGCGGCCGTGATCGCGCCGCCGATGAGGAGGTCGTAGACCATGGTCGGGACACGACTCACCGCGCTGAAGAGCGACGCGGTGGCCGTTGTGCCGAACAGCGCCGCGATGGTCTGCTCGCGAACCAAGCCGAGCAGCCGGCTCACCACGTTGCCGAGCATGATGAGCCCGGCCGACGTGGCGATGCGCCGGCCGCTCACGCGCGTACCGCCGCGTTCACGCGGGATCGACGCCGCGCCGAATCATGGCCACAAGCGCGGTCGTCGAGCGTCCGGCGACGAGCGGGATCAGCTCAGTCCGGCCGCCGTGGGACGCCACGACGCGTGCCTCGGGCAACCGCGACTCGTCGATCGCACCACCTGCGGGCGACGCATAGTCGCCGCCCTTGGCGTAGACGGCCGGGCGGACGAGCGCGGCGAGACGCTCGGCGGTCGGCTCGTCGAAGAGCACGACGTAGTCGACCGGCTCGAGCGCCGCGAGCAGCTCGGCACGCTCCGCTTCCGGCACGAGGGGTCGGTCCTCACCCTTGATGGCGCGGACGGAGGCGTCGGAGTTGAGCCCCACGACCAGCGTGTCTCCCAGCGCACGGGCGGCGCGGAGCGAGCGCAGATGGCCGACGTGGAGGAGATCGAAGCAGCCGTTGGTCAGAACAATGCGTCGCCTGGCGGCGCGCTCCCCGTCCAGCGCCGACGCGAGCTCACGCTGAGTGACGACGCGCCCCATCAGCGTACGGCCAGGGACCGGAGCGAGCTTGTTATGTCGTCTCGCGTGGCGACCGCGGTGCCAACTCGCGCGACGACGATGGACGCAGCGACACTGGCGAGGGTGACTGCATCTTCCAGCGCCGCGCCGGCGACGACCGCGAGCGTAAAGGCGGCCGCGACGGTGTCGCCCGCGCCGGTCGGATCAACCGCGGCACTCTCGACGGTTCGCACATGGCGCCCGGCTGAGCCTGGTGTGAAGAGACTCATGCCCTCCTGGCCGCGCGTGATCAGCAACGCTGTGGCGCCGAGTCGCTTGAGCAGCTCGCTGCCACCCAGCTCGAGCGCGTGGGAATCGGCCATGACATGTCCCAACGTCGCTTCGGCCTCGGGTTGGTTGGGCGTGAAGAGCGTCGCGCCGCGAAAGCGCTCGAGACCGCCGTGCGCGTCGACGGTCACCGTGACGCCGCGGCGCTTCGCCGCCAGAAGACACGCGTCGATGAGTGCAGGGTGGATCACGCCATTCTCGTAGTCGGAGAACATCAAAGCATCTGCGTCCTCGAGCGCCGTCTCGACGTATGACGCGAGGGCTTCGGTCACGTCGCCGGAGACGGGGCGGCGCTCGACTCGGTCGAGCCGCAACATGAGCTGCTGGACGTGCTGCTGAGCGCCGCCGGCCCAGATGCGCGTCTTGGTCGTCGTCGGGCGGGTCGGATCGACGTGCACGCCGGCTGTATCGATGCCGCGCGCCGCGAGCTCCTTCGACAGCGCCCGACCCGTCTCGTCGTCCCCGACGACGCCGCAGACGCTTACGGCGGCGCCGAGCGCCCGCGCATTGGCCGCCGGGTTGGTCGCCCCACCGGGCAGCACCTCCCGACTGACGTGCTCGAGCACCATCACCGGCGCCTCGCGGGCGACGCCGAGCGGGCGACCGACGACGAGCTCGTCAGCGACGAGATCGCCGACGACGAGCACCCGCTTGCCTTGCCATCGCTCGACGGTCTCCAGCAGGCGCTCCAGCCGCGCGCGCTCGATCACCTGCCCCACAGGCGTTCCACCGTCTCCTTCAAACGCGCGCGGAACGGTTCCGGGGCGAAGCGCCGCGCATTCTCACGGCACGCATCCGGATCAAACGCAGCCGGGTCGAAGCGCTCGATCGCCGCGGCGAGAGCGTCCACCGACAAGTCGTCGAAGAACATGCCGGTCTGGCCAGTGAGCACGGTCTCTCCCGCGGCGCCTTCGGCGTAGGCGATGACCGGCTTCCCCGCGGCCTGCGCCTCGACCGCCGTGAGGCCGAAGTCCTCTTCACCTGGGAATAGCAGCGCTCTGCACCCTGCCAACTGCTCTTCGACCTCTGTATCGGAGAGGCGGCCGAGAAAGCGCACATAGGGGCTGCCTGCCGCACGCTGAAGAAGGGCGGGCTCGTCCACGCCGCCGCCGACGATGTGCAGCGGGACGCGCAGCCGGTGGCACGCCGCAATCGCCAGGTCGAAGCGCTTGTATGCCTCGAAGCGGCCGACGGCGAGGAAATACTCACCCGGACGCGTGTCGAGTGAGAGAAAGCGGTCGACGTCGACCGGCGGAGGCACGATCTCGCTGGCTCGACCGTAGACCCGCTGCACGCGCGCCGCGACGTAGCGCGACATGGTGATGAAGGCGTCGACGCGCTGCGCAGCGGCGTGGTCCCAGCGCCGCAAGAGCGCCTCCACGCCGCGCAACGCCGTGCGCACGGGCACTGCAAGGCGGTCGCGCCGGATCCCGCTGAACGGTCCCCAGAGAAAGCGAGGCGGGGTGAAGCAGTAGCAGACGTGACGCCGCCCGCCGCTCGCGCGCACTGCCTTGGCCCCGAAGCTGGCGAGCGACAACACGTCCCCGTCCGGCCGCACGGTCGCGAATGCGGCCGGCTGAAGCATGGCGTACACGCGTTGGAGTCGGAGACGCGCGGGGAGGCGATTCACCCAGGTCGTCCGGACGTCCATCCGGCGGATCGATTCGGGGAGCTGCTCGCGTACGTAGAGGAGCGTGTGCACCGGCGCATCGGGCCAGGTCAGGTGCACGTGCTCCAGCATGCGCTCCGCGCCGCCATAGACGTAGAGGTAGTCGTGCACGAGACTCTCGCGCACCATCAGCGGTGCGCGCCGGCCGCACCAGGCGCGTCAGGCGCATCGGCCGCATCGGCCGCATCGCCCAGGAGGTCGCGCACCGCGGTATGCACCTGTTCGGGCAGTAGCCCCCACTGACAGAGCGTGTGGCCGAGCGGGCAGTCAGCGACGCGATCCAGGCGATAGCACGGCTGGCATGGGACGGGATGGCGCAGAACGACAGCGCGCTGCGGCTGGAACGGCGCGTAGATGACAGGATCGGTGGGGCCAAACAGAGCCACCACCGGCGTGCCGAGTGCGTTGGCGACGTGCATGGGCCCACTGTCGGCGGTAACGAGCACGTCGGCGCGCGCAAGCACTCGCGCCAGCTCGGCGAGCGACGTCTGGCCGACGAGATTCTCGCCGGCGCGCGCGACGTCGAGCGCGAAGCGCCGGTCCTCATTGTCGGCGCCGACGAACAGCAGCCGGCAGCCGTCTGCTCGCAGGCGCGACACGAGCTCCTCCCAGTGCACAAACGGCCAGCGCTTGGCCCGGCCGTTGACCGCACCGGTGTGCAGCACGACGAGCGGTCCGTCGCGTGGCTCCAACCCCTCAAGCGCCGCCGGGGGAGCACCGTCGGGTAGCGTCAGCTCGGTCGGCGGCGTGACCCCTGTGGCGTCAAGCGCCCGGACGACCTCGACGTTGTACTCTGCGTCGTGCCAAGGGCGGTCCCACCGCGCTCCGGGAAGCGCGCGCGTCAGCGTGAAAGGCAGCGCCTCGCCCGCGTAGCCGATGCGCCGCGGCGCGCCACTCGCAAGCGCTATGGCCGAGGCAAGCGCCCCGTAGCACGACAGCGCCGCGTCGTAGCGCTCGGCACGGATCGCGCGGGCGGTCTCAAGGGCGCGGCGCCAGCGCCGAGGCTGGAGCGCAAGGCGTGGCTCGCCGAGGTCGCCGGCGTCCCACACCAGCAGACGATCGACGGTCCGCAGTCCGCTCAGCAACTCCCGCTGCGGGGGCGTGACAAGTACGTCGATGCGCGCATCCGGGAAGTTGTCCCTTAACAGTCGCAAGGCGGGCGTGAGAAGCACGCCGTCGCCGATCAGTCCCAGGCGGATGACCAGAATTCGTGCCGGTACGCGCGCCGCGCGGCCATTCCAGGGTGGCGTGAGGCGGAAAGCGAGTCCCCACGCGCCGACAAGGCACGCCAACGCGGCGCGATACACACGCCGTAGCGGGCGCCTAGCGTCCATCGGTCTCCTGCCACAGACGCTCGACCGCAGCGACGACGTGGTCGACCGTGATGTCCGTCATGCACGGGTACGTGTCACCGTGACCGGGCGCAGCGACCCGCCAGTCAGGAACGTCGAGACGATGGCAGGGTGAGCACACGCGCGGGGAGGCGAGCGAGATCGTGATCGGTCCCCCGTTTCCCAAGCCAGTCCAGCCAGACCAGATGCCCGCATCGACCGGGCCGAACAGACGTAGCGTGGACGTACCTCGGGCTGTGGCGAGGTGCATCGCGCCGTTGTCGGTCCCCAGGGCGAAGCGGCAGCGCTCCAGCAGCGCGGCGAGCGCGCCGAACGTCGTCTGACCCGCGAGGACAACGGCGCCGCGCGCACACCGCCCGGCGATCGCGCGCGCTTCGTCCACGTCTCCCGGGCCGCCGGTGATCATGACGCGCGCGCCGAACCGACCGGTCACGTGGTTGGCAACGACCGCCCAGCGCTCGGCGCTCCAGCGCTTGGAGGGACCACCCGGTGAGGGGTGCAGTGCGACGACGGCGGATGCGTCATCGAGATCGTGTGCGCGCCACAGCCGGACCGCGGCGGCCCGATCGGCGGCGGTCGGCTCATACGCCATGCGACCGTCGAAGCCGGAGGGCACGTCGCGTCCCGCCAGGCCCACGACGTCGCGCGCGAGGCGCATCTGTGCTGCCGCGCCGTGCTCTCGCGGCGCGTCCCGGTAGGCGCGTCCGACGGGCGGCGCGTGAAGGTCGCGCCGGAGCGTGAGGAATGGCGCCGCATCGGGTGCCTCGAACCCGATGCGGCGGGGGACACCGGCCAAGGCGGTGACGGCGGACGACCAGAAGTCGGGAACGAGCACGACCGACAGGTCGAAGCGCTCGGCCCGTAGAGGCGCAGCCTCGGAGAGTGCGCGCTCATAGGGCGCGAGCCTGGACAGCGCGCGTCCGATGGCGCCGCGGGGCGGCGCCTGCCGGTCGAACGCGGGGAACCGGCAGGTGCGCACGCGGTCGACCGCGGGACAGTGCTCGGCGGCGTCGGCTCCCCAGGGCCCGGCGAGCACGGTGAGTACGCACGTGGGGAGCGTTTCCTTGATTAGGCGGAACGCAGGTGTCGCCGCGAGCACGCCGCCGAGGTGGTCAGGCTGCACCGCCAGGATGCGCGCGTCGACCGGCAGCGGGCCGTCGGGCGCGGGGCCGTGCGGTGCGCGGCGACGGACCTCCCACTCGAGCGCGCGCAGTGCGAGGCGGCGCGCACGGTTGGG
>DASTZM010000751.1:0-2632 GCA_035764305.1 Chloroflexota bacterium
CCGCCGCGCCGCAGTACTAGTCGCTCCGCGACCCAGTTTCCTCAGGGTTCGCTACGCTAGAAGGGCACCGCTCCGGCGGTGCCCTTCTCGATTCCATGCAAGCCGCGAGCTGCGTCGTCTGCCAGGAGCGCGTGAACCTCCTGGCTCAGAAACTGGTCACCGTCCAGTGGGTGGACGGCAAGTCGGGCGCGCTGCTCTCGCTCACCTTCCACAGCGACTGTTACGTGCGCTGGTACGGCGAGACCGCTCGCGGCGCGCACAAGTCGCCGTCCGACGCGGTGCCTAAGAAGGAGGCGCCGCTGGCGCCCCGCCAGCCGGGGCCCACCCCATCGTTAGCCCCCGGCGAGTCGCCGGAACGCGTGCTCACGCCAGATGAGCTGAAGCGCTTGCAGCAGTTGCGGGGACGGCGCGATACCGACGCGGGTCCGCGCGCGGCGGAAGCTCCCTCAGGCGGCGGTGACGCTGCTGGGACCCAGACCCAGGAGCCAGACCAGCAGAACGATCGCGCCCCACACGACCAGAAGCCAGAAGATGGTCATGATGTTGCGTCGCCAGACGTCTGAGACAGGCGGCGCGTCGACCGGCCGCGCGTAGCGGTACGGATCCACCACGACGTTCACGGCGGCAGGGCCCGCGACGGCTGCAGGGGCAGCGGCGGCGGCAGCGGCGGGAGCCGCAGCCCAGGGCGCCGCGGCCGGCGCAGCGGCGGGTGCCGCCAGTGCCGCCGGTGCCGCCGGTGCCGCGGCGGCGGGAGCATCGCCACCCGCGGCGCGGCCGCGTGGCTCGATCACCCGCGCCGGCGTGCCGTCCTCCGGGCACTTGTTGCCATTGCCCCGCCAATCGTCAAGGAGCACCGGCTTGAAGCACTTGGGGCACATCACCACCTGGTCGCCGGCGGCAATCTGCTTGCCCGAGCCGAGCGACGCCGCGTTGAGCCACTTGGAGTTCGCGGCCGTGGTGCGGATCGAGACGGCGGCGGTGGCCGGGGGCGCGGCGGTATCACTCATCAGGGTGCAGCATCAGGATATCGTCTGAGGAAGATCGGAACCACGTGCCACCAGACGCACACGACGACGACCACCGCCAGCTCGACGAGTTCATCTCGCTACTGGCGCACGACCTCCGCACGCCGCTCACCTCCATTCGCGGCTACGCGCAGCTCATGCTCCGCCAGCGGCGTGGCGCCACCGAGGGCGGACGGGACGACGACACGGTCAGCGATGGGTTGCGCATCATCATGGAGCAGGCCGATCGCCTGGCCTCGATGACCGAGCTGCTGCTCGACGTCTCACGCATCCGCCGCCAGAGGGTGGGGCTCAACACCAGGAATCCAGTCGACCTCAGCGCGACGCTGCGCACCGCCGCGGCGGCGCTGTCAGGTGTGCAGGTCGCGATCCATGCGCCGGAGCACGGCCCGCAGCTCACCGCCGACGGCGCCCGCGTGCAGCAGATCATCGTGGCGATGCTTCGCTTTCTTGCCGTCCGCGGTGGGTCCGAACCGGTGTCGGCGACCGTGCAGGTTTCGGACGGCGCCGTGACGCTCGCCGCCGACGGCGCCGGAGACCCGCTTGACAGCGAGGCGGCAAAACGACTGCTCCACCAACTCGTAGAGCCGGCCCCGTCCGCGTCGGGCTGGCAGCTGGCGCGCACCGATCTGTTCGTCGCGCGTGGGATGGCCGAGGCGCACGGCGGCTCGCTCACGGTGGAAAGTCCACCGGACGGAGCTGGGCGTGGTGTGCGCCTGACCCTGACTCTACCCCTGGTGCCGCCGGCGCCCGACTAACGCGGCGCCTCGAGCGAGAAGACGTTACTCTGAGTCGTCGTACTCGGGGCAGTCGGCGTACCAGCGCCGCACGCGGTGCGCGTTGAGATCGTCCAGGGTGTAGGCCGAACGGATCCACAGGTCCTTACCGCAGCGCGCCATCATGCGCCCGTCGTCCTCTTTGAAGGTCAGCGCGTTCCAGCAGTTCGCGCAGAGCTTGGTCTCCCGGTCCTCGATCGCCTCTTCGACGTCTTCCTGGTCCCCCGCGGGCTGCGCCGTGGTCTGCTGCGCCTGCTGCAGCGCGCGCTGGAGGAGCAGGCCCAGGTTCGTCTGCGCCGGGTTGTCGTCACCCCCCGACCCGCCCGAGTCCCGCCCGCCGGGAGCGCGTCCGGGCCGCCTGGGGTTCACGCCCGCCTCCCGGTCACGATGCCATGAAGCGTACCGGATGGCGCGCGCCCGTCGCTTACTTCCCGATGCAGAACCGCGCGAAGATGGCAGCCAGCGCGTCGGCAGTGACGCTCTCGCCAGTGATCTCGCCCAGCGCACCGAGCGCCGCGCGCAGATCGGTTGCGACGACGTCGGCGACGCGGTGCGACGCCACCGCATCGAGCGCATCCCTGAGCGCGTCGCGCGTCCGCATCAGCGCGTCACGCTGGCGCTCGTTGGCAATGACCGCCAGGCCGACACCCTCCCCGCGTGCGCTAATGTCACCGCCGCACGCGCTGCGGAGCGCGCTGCGAAGCGCGTCGAGTCCCACTCCAGTCCGCGCTGACACATCGAGCGCCGGGGCTCCCTCCAACAGACGTGCCACTCCCGTGTCCGACGCGCGCGGGAGGTCGCTCTTGTTGACCGCGATGACGGTTGGCGTGT